>NZ_KV835825.1:0-219832 GCF_001838135.1 Neisseria sp. HMSC078H04 | reverse complement strand
TTCGGTTCGGTTCGGTTCGGTTCGGTTCGGTTGCCATAATTGCGTCTTCCATCAATGATTACTTACAAAGTGTCCATTTTATCGGGATATGTTGAAAGTTAAAAGAAAAGAAGGCCGTCTGGAAAACTTTAATATTCGTTTTTCAGACGGCCTTCTTTTCACTTGCCGAAACAAGAATATTTGGTTTCTCAACTTTACAAAACGGTCAGTCCTGCTGCTTGCTTCTACCCCAAAAACTCTTTCAAAAACAGCAACACGCAGGCGAGTTCGTCGGCGGATTCGCGTTGGGTGCCGTTGCCGGTATGGCCGCCGCCGTCAGGCGAGTAGAGCCAAGATTGCGGCGAGGTTTCGCGCAGTTTGGCGTAGAACTTGAGCGCATGGGCGGGATGGACGCGGTCGTCGCTGAGGCTGGTGGTAATGAGCGCAGGCGGATAATCGATGCCGTCTGAAAGATTGTGATACGGCGACAATTCGCCCAGCCAGCGTTTGCAGACTTCGTATTTCTGCGGATTGCCGTATTCGTCCGTCCAGCTTGAACCGGCGGAGAGCAGCGGATAGCGGATCATATCGGTCAGCGGCACTTCGCACACCAGCGCACCGATGCTTTGCGGTTCGCGCACGAAGGCGGCGGCGGTAATCAGGCCGCCGTTGCTGCCTCCCTGTAAACCGATGTGTTTGGGCGAACTCATGCCGCGTTCGGACAAATCACGCACGACGGCAAGCAAATCGTCGACGCTTTTATGTTTGCTTACGCCTTGCGCCGCCTGATGCCAGCGCGGGCCGAATTCGCCGCCGCCGCGTATGTTCGCCAACACGAAGGCGTTGCCCTCTTCCAGCCAATATTTGCCGACGCTGCCCAGATAATGCGGTAATTCGGGAATGCCGAAACCGCCGTAGGCATAGACTAAGGTCGGCGTGTCGGGGGCGGCGTTTTTGCCGACGTGGAAATAAGGAATGCGCTCGCCGTCGGCCGAAGTCGTCCAAAACTGCTGCACGTTGATGCCGTCTGAATCGAACTGCTGCGGCTGACGGCGCATGATGGTCAGTTCCATCACGTTCAAATCCAGCGCAAACAGCGTCAGCGGCGTGGTGAAATCGCTGGCGGCAAGGTAAACCACATCGCCGCCCCACGGCTGGTCGGTCATTTCCAGCGCACCCGAAGGCAGACGCGGCAACTCGGCTTCCTGCCATTTGCCATCAGTAAAACGCCATGCTTTCAGACGACCCTGTACGTTTTCCAGTAGGCTCGCCACCACAAAACGCTTGGTCGTTTCCACGCTTTCCAATGCCTGCATTTCATCGGGCGCAAACAAAAGCTGCGCTGCCCCGAGTTCGCCCCGATTCAGCTTCACCGCCACCAGCGCGCCGCTCGGATAGCTTTGGTTCGCGCGGTTCCAGTCCTTGCGCAGTGTCAGCAAAAGATGTCCGGCCAGATAGCCGACTACGTCGCAATCGGCAGGCAGGTTCAACGGTTTCGCCTCGCCTTCGGCCGACACCTGCAAATAGATTTTGGTGTAAAAACCGTCAGACGCTTCAATCAAATCAATCGGCGAACCTTGCGGATCGAGATAACGCCACGCGTTCACCATCATGCCGTCTTCGGCAATTTGATACACCGGCAGGCTTTCCTCGAAACTTTTGCCGCGCTCCACCAGCCACACTTCGCGCGGATAGCCCGATTCGGTCAACTGGCGTTCGTCCCAAGCCGGACACACCCAAACGCTGTTTTCATCGCGCCACGACACATGGTTTTTGCCTGCCGGAAAGTGAAAACCGCCTTCTACCAACTCCCCCGCTTCCAAATCCACTTCCAGCGTGTACGCCGTATCGCCGCCCGATTTGCTCAGTGTTAACAACGCGCGGTTGGGCTTTTCCACCAAGTGCGACACGCCGCCCAGATATACATCGTCGCCGAGCAATTCGTCGAAATCCGCCACTGAAAACAGGATTTTCCACTCGGGATAGCCGGAACGGTAAGTCGCTGCGGTACACACGCGATACACACCCTTCGGATATTCTGCGTCCTGATGGAAATGGTACATCCGCGCGCGGTGTTCCTGACAAAACGGAATCTGCCGCGTGTCCTGCATCTGCGCCAAAATGCCGTCGGACAATTCGCGCGCTTTGTCGTTTTCTAAAAAACGGGCGCGCGTTTCGATATGCGCCGCAGCGGCAAACTCTTGCGTTTCGGGAGATTCGAGGTTTTCAAAATGGAGATAGGAATCGGGGTAAGATTTCATAGGAAAAGGCCGTCTGAGAGATTGGGAAACGGAATTATAACGGCAAAATCAAAAAAGGCCGTCTGAAACCTGCGTTTCAGACGGCCTGAGACATTATTTAAGTTAACGTCCGTATATTTTCCACAAACCTTCCTGCAAACCAAACGCAGGCTCGCCGTCTTGCGGCTGGATGCGAACGTAGCTGCCGTCAGGCTGCATCAGCCAAGCCTGGGTATTGTCTTCCAAGGCCATTTCCAAACCTTCGCAGATCACACGTTCTTTGAGTTCGGGCGTGGTAATCGGCGTGGCGACTTCAATGCGGCGGAAGAAGTTGCGACCCATCCAGTCGGCGCTGGAGATAAAGGTATCGTCTGCGCCGTTGTTATGGAAGCAATACACGCGCGAGTGTTCGAGTTGGCGGCCGATAATGGAGCGGACGCGGATGTTTTCGGACAAACCTTTTACACCCGGGCGCAAAGTACACATACCGCGCACAATCAGGTCGATTTGCACGCCTGCCGCGCTGGCCTGATACAGCGCATCAATTACGCTCGGCTCGATGAGTGAGTTCATCTTGGCGGTAATCCGCGCCGGTTTGCCGGCTTTGGCGTGCTCGGTTTCCTGCTTAATGCGGTCGATGACCATTTTGTGCAGGGTAAACGGGCTTTGATAGAGCTTGTTCAGACGACCCGGCTTGCCCAAGCCTGTGATTTCCATAAACAGAATGTTCACATCGGCAGTGATTTGTTCGTCAGCGGTGATGATGCCGAAGTCGGTGTAAATGCGCGATGTACCTTGGTGGTAGTTGCCGGTACCGAGGTGCGCATAACGCTTGAGCACGCCGTCTTCGCGGCGGATAACCAAAGCCATTTTGGCATGGACTTTGTAGCCGAATACGCCGTACACGACGTGCGCGCCCGCCTCTTCGAGCTGTTTCGCCCAGTTGACGTTGTTGGCTTCGTCAAAACGCGCCATCAGTTCAACGACGACGGTAACTTGTTTGCCAGCCAGTGCGGCCTTCATCAATGCGCGCACAAGCTCGGAATTGCTGCCGGTACGGTAGATGGTCATTTTGACGGCCAATACATCCGGATCGGCAGCGGCCTCGCGTATCATTTGGACAACCGGATCAAACGACTGATACGGGTGATGCAACAAAATCGGCGACTGTTTGACCAGCTTGAACACGGAACCGTTTTTGCGCAAGGCTTTCAGACGGCCTGCATTGCGTGGCGGAAACTTCAAATCCGGCCTGTCTACCAAATCGGGAACGGCATTGAGGCGCACCAAATTGACCGGCCCTTTGACCTGATACAGTTCGGCAGAAGTCAGCTTGAACTGGGCAAGCAGGAAGTCGTGAATATGCGCCGGACAAGTGTCCGCTACTTCCAAGCGCACGCCGTCGCCGTATTCGCGGTCGTGCAACTCGTTTTGAATCGCGGCACGCAGGTTTTTCAAATCTTCTTCATCAACCGTCAAATCGCTGTCGCGCGTGAGGCGGAACTGATGGCAGTCTTTAACCTTCATGCCGGGGAAAAGTTTGCCGACATGGGCGTGCAAAATCGAAGACAAGAACACAAAGCCTGCATCGCCGCCGCAAATTTCAGACGGCATGGGGACGACGCGCGGCAAAATGCGCGGAGCCTGCACAATCGCCATTCCTGACGGACGGCCGAACGCATCCGTGCCTTCGAGTTCGACGGCAAAGTTGAGCGATTTGTTTAACGGGCGCGGAAACGGGTGCGAAGGATCGAGGCCGATGGGGGTGAGAATGGGCAAAAGCTCGTTGTCGAAATAGTTTTCAATCCATTTCTTTTGCGCGGCCGTCCAATTGCGGCGGCGGTAAAAATGAATGCCTGCACGGTCAAGTTCGGGCTGAAGCACATTATTAAACAAATCATATTGCTCGCGGATCAGCGCCTGCGCCTCTTTTGTCACCGCCTCAATGGTTTCGGCTGCGGTTTTGCCATTGTCGAGCAGCTGATGCGGACGCAGTTTGTTTTCGCGTTTCAACCACGCCATACGCACTTCAAAAAATTCGTCCAAATTGGAAGACACGATGCACAGAAAACGCAAACGTTCCAACAAAGGAACTTTCGTATCCTGCGCCTGAGCCAGTACACGGCGGTTAAACGCCAACAGGCTGAGTTCTCGGCAGAGAATGCGGTTTTGCTCGGGCATGGTTCACTCCTGAAACATCGGTCATTAACACCATCAAGTATAACGTTTTGCCGACGTTCCGTCAGGTTTCAGACGGCCTTGACAGAAAACCTTATCCCTATTTGAGGCAAGACAAAGGGTTATCCGTTATTTTCTATACCGAAACAGCGGTTTTTGCTATAATGCGCCGTTTAATGCAACCGCAATACCACTGCTAAAGGATAAGAAAATGGGCTTTTTGCAAGACAAAAAAATTCTGATTACCGGCATGATCTCCGAGCGTTCCATCGCTTACGGCATCGCCAAAGCCTGCCGCGAACAAGGCGCGGAATTGGCATTTACTTATGTTGTCGACAAACTGGAAGAGCGCGTCCGTAAAATGGCGGCCGAACTCGGCTCCGAACTCGTGTTCCGCTGCGACGTTGCCAGCGACGACGAAATCAACCAAGTTTTCGTTGACTTGGGCAAACACTGGGACGGCTTGGACGGCTTGGTTCACTCCATCGGCTTCGCCCCTAAAGAAGCTTTGAGCGGCGACTTCCTCGACAGCATCAGCCGCGAAGCATTCAACACCGCTCACGAAATCTCCGCATACAGCCTGCCTGCGCTGGCAAAAGCCGCCCGTCCGATGATGCAGGGCCGCAACGCCGCAATCGTTGCACTGAGCTACTTGGGCGCCGTTCGTGCCATTCCTAACTACAACGTTATGGGCATGGCCAAAGCCAGCCTCGAAGCCGGCATCCGCTTCACTGCCGCCTGCCTGGGCAAAGAAGGCATCCGCTGCAACGGCATCTCCGCAGGCCCGATCAAAACCCTGGCCGCTTCCGGCATCGCCGATTTAAGCAAACTCTTGGGCCACGTCGCTTCCCACAACCCATTGGGTCGCAACGTTACCACTGAAGAAGTCGGTAACACAGCCGCCTTCCTGCTGTCCGACCTCGCTTCCGGCATCACCGGCGAGATTACGTACGTTGACGGCGGTTACAGCATCAACGCACTGAACGACGAAGAGAACTAAACGGTTTACACGCAAAACGCACTTTCATGATGAAAGTGCGTTTTTTATGACTATTACATTATGGCTTGAATAACTGCATAACCAAAAAGGCCGTCTGAAAGTCAAATACGGATACGAAACATTACCTTTACAGGTTTTTAATGATTATGTTTTCAACATTATTATATTATCATTCCACCTTAATCTGAAATTCCGATAGAGCATTGATTCTAAAGATAACATTCATGTTATCTGATACTTAGCCGCTGATAAAAAGTGGTGTAAAAAAGTAACAGAAAAAATTCAGACGGCCTGTTTTTTCATACAGAAGGCATAGAAGCCGGGCATTTTTAGCATGAAATACAAAATTTAACATTAATGAATTTTTCTTAACCGATAAAGCGTTAATATGCCTGCCGTTTTATTGAACTACATCTGATTTTGACTCAAACACATACAGGAGATTAATTATGTCAATCGCTTCAGAATTTAAAGAATTTATTATGCGTGGCAACGTTGTCGACCTCGCAGTCGGTATGGTTGTCGGTACAGCATTCAGCGGCATCGTCAAATCATTGGTTGACGATGTAATCATGCCTCCTATCGGTCTGCTGATCGGCGGCGTTGATTTCTCCAACCTGTTCATCACCCTGAAAGACGGCGCACAAGCCGCTCCTGCAGAAGGTTACGCCAATCTAGCAGCCGCTCAAGCAGCCGGTGCCGTTACCCTGAACATCGGTCTGTTCATCAATACTGTGATCAGCTTCCTGATCGTTGCCGCTGCCATCTTCTGTGTGGTTAAAGCCATCAACTCTGTGAAAAAAACCGAAGCTCCTGCTGAAGAAGCACCGGCAGAGCCTAGCGAAGAAGTTCTGTTGTTGCGCGAAATCCGTGACTCTCTGAACAAAAAATAATCACAATACCCAAACATACACACACAAACCAAGGCCGTCTGAAACCATTTCAGACGGCTTTTCTCATACCAATTTTCATTAAGCCCTTCCTATTGAAAAAAACATGCCCTCCCTTTCTCAGCAAGCTATCCTGCTTTTTCAAGCATGAAGCAACCCTCGTGGCAAACACAAAGCAAATGAGCAGTGCATCTCCTTACCAATAAAAAAGCCCGATGCGTTCAACATCGGGCTTTTAACTGGAAAACCAATCTTAATCTTTGCGTGTTTCCACCAAAATCATTTCGACTGCTACGTCTTCCACTTCTACTTTAGGCACATCCGAACGGCGTGTTTTGGCAACCGGTTCAGGTTGTGGCTGCGCAGCAAAAGCGGCAACGGCTTGCGGATCGGTTTCAACGAAGATCAAATCGCCCAAGCTCTCAGGTACAACGATTGCGACAGGCGCTGCTTCAGCTACGGCTTCAGTTTGTGTGGCAACAGTTCCGGCTGGTGCTTCAACCGGTGCAACAGTAGCCGTTGCATTCGGAGACAATACCGCAGCAATGGCTTCTTTGACATTGTTGACCGCAGATGCAAGCAGGGCTTGTTCGGCATCGGCTCCTTCAGTTTGCGCTACGGCAGGCTCGTCTTCGCTTTCAATCGCAAATACAAATGGCTCTGCGCTGGTCACTTCAGGCTCGGATACCACAATCACCAGCGGCTCGGCTTGGTCGCTTTCAGAAGACAATGTTGCATTTGCAGCTTCAACCGTTTCGTTCAAACCTAAAACATGCGCTACGGCAAAGAGGACTTTGTCGGCGGTGTCGGTAATGTTCAGGTATTGCTCGATTTTTGCTGAAGACGGAATATTGCGTTTTTTGCTGTTGGAACGGCGGTCGTTGCGATTGTTGCGCTGACGGTTGTTGCGGTCGCGTCCTTGACGGCCGTTGTTTTTCACACCCTCTTCGCTGCGGGCGTTGTCGTCCGCTTCAACTTGCGCCTGTTCGCCATCGGCTTGAACGTTCACGTCCTCAACACGGTTTTCCGCAGATTGATTACGGTTGCGCTCGTTGCGACTGTTGTTGCGGCGGCGTTTATTGCCGTTTTGTTCCGCTTGGTTTTCAGACGGCATCTCAGCCAGTGCAGCTACTTCTTGAACGTTTACGTCTTCAACCGTTTCCTCAACACGGTTGCGCTCGTTGTTGCGATCATCGCGGCGGTTGTTGTTACGGTTACGGTTGCGGCGCGTATCTTTACGCTCGTCGTTGCGGCTTTCGTTTGATTTGCTTTCTTCAAACTTGCTGTCGGCAGCTTCGGCATTCACTTCGCGCACTTCGACTTTGCTGCCGTCGTGTTTGTTGTTGCGGCGTGGATTTTGACGGCGGCTGTTTGAACGGCGGTTACTGTTTTGGCTGCGGTTGTTTGTAGTGCGTTTTTCAGCAGACTCTTGAGCAACTGCGGCAGGTGCAGGTGCAGGCTCACCGCCGAAAATGCGTTTCAACCAAGCTTTGAAGCTGTCCCACCAAGAGGCTTTTTTCTCAGGGGCGACAGTCGGTGCAGGCTGGGTATGGCGTACGCCTTTGACAGCTGGCTCAGGACGGGAAGCTTTAGCTTTTTCGCTGCCGAAAGGTTTGGCGGATTCGTCTTCTTCCGGCTCGGCAACGCGTTTGTAGCTCGGTTCGCCGTCTTCTTCTACGTCATCAATGCGGATGCGGTTGATTTCGTAGTGCGGATTTTCCAAGTGGATGTTTGGAATCAGGACGACGTTCACATCCAAACGCTCTTCCATCGCAAACAGCTCGGCGCGTTTTTCGTTCAACAGGAAGGTGGCAACATCGACAGGCACTTGTGCATGCACTTCGCCGGTGTTGTCTTTCATTGCTTCTTCTTGAATGATGCGCAAAACGTGCAGGGCGGTCGATTCGATGCCGCGGATGACACCGGTACCGGCGCAACGCGGACACGCAACATGGCTGCTTTCGCCCAGAGCCGGTTTCAAACGTTGGCGGCTCAACTCCAAAAGGCCGAAACGCGAAAGTTTGCCCATTTGCACGCGGGCGCGGTCTTTTTTGAGCGCGTCG
This sequence comes from Neisseria sp. HMSC078H04, assembly GCF_001838135.1. Lineage (NCBI taxonomy): Bacteria > Pseudomonadati > Pseudomonadota > Betaproteobacteria > Neisseriales > Neisseriaceae > Neisseria > Neisseria sp. HMSC078H04. Next base: position 211,482 of record NZ_KV835825.1, on the reverse strand, counting down.
CGCAGGACGTTTTCAACATCGCGTTGGTGTTTCGGATTTTCCATGTCGATGAAGTCGATGACGACCAAACCGCCCAAGTCGCGCAGGCGCATTTGACGGGCAACCTCTTCGGCGGCTTCCATATTGGTTTTGAATGCAGTGTCTTCAATATCCGAGCCGCGTGTGGCACGCGCAGAGTTGACGTCGATGGAAACCAAGGCTTCGGTGTGGTCGATCACAATCGCGCCGCCTGACGGCAGGCTGACGCTGCGTGAGAACGCACTTTCGATTTGGTGTTCGATTTGGAAACGGGAGAACAGCGGCGTGTGGTCTTGATAGAGTTTCAGACGGCCTACATTGCTCGGCATGACATAGCTCATGAACTCGGCAACTTGGTCATAAACTTCTTGATTATCCACCAGAATCTCGCCGATGTCGGGACGGAAATAGTCGCGAATCGCACGAATCAGCAGCGAGCTTTCCATAAAGAGCAGGTAAGGGTCATGGTGTGCTTTGCCTGCTTCTTCAATGGCTTGCCAAAGTTGCTTGAGGTAGTTTAAGTCCCATTCCAACTCTTCCGCGCTGCGGCCGATGCCGGCTGTGCGGGCAATAATGCTCATGCCGTTTGGAATGTCGAGTTCAGCCATGGCGGCTTTCAACTCTTGACGCTCTTCGCCTTCGATACGGCGGGATACGCCGCCGCCGCGCGGGTTGTTCGGCATCAATACCAGATAGCGGCCGGCCAGGCTGATGAAGGTGGTCAGTGCCGCGCCTTTGTTGCCGCGCTCGTCTTTTTCGACTTGGACGATGACTTCCATGCCCTCTTTGAGCACGTCCTGAATACGCGCCCTGCCGCCTTCGTAGTCGCGGAAATATGAACGCGATACTTCCTTAAACGGCAAAAAGCCGTGGCGGTCGGTTCCGTAATCAACGAAACACGCTTCCAGCGACGGCTCGATGCGGGTAATGATACCTTTGTAGATATTGCCTTTACGCTGTTCTTTGCCCAGCGTTTCGATGTCCAAGTCCAAAAGGTTTTGGCCATCGACAATGGCAACGCGCAGCTCTTCAGCCTGCGTTGCGTTGAATAACATTCTTTTCATAGTCACCTCGTGAACAGCGGCCGTTTGATTTGTGAATATCTTTTTCAGACGGCCTGTCTGTCCGGTTGGCACTCTTCAAAGGCAAGATGGGAAAATCCCCGTGTAACCAGTATTTGATTTGAAATCCGCAGGGTTGCATGCTTGAACTCAAGCCATGTGCGGACGGATTCGAATAAAGAAGGAAATAAAGAACAATGCGGCGGAAAGGTTGATGGTTCCGCTGCCGTCCGAATGCTGATGCTTCGGACAAAATAAGGCAGCCTACATCTTCTTATTATCGTAGCGCCGGTAATTTCGGACGGTGCTGCGCGGACTGCGTCTTACGCCCGGCCGGACGGCAGGTTCAATTCAAACTTAATTACGGGATTGCGTTTGCCGGCTTTGAACAAACACAAGGAAATGCTTTGCGGAGTGCGTTTTTAATATAAAATCTCGTTTTAACAATAAATCCGTTTCAGACGGCCTGCGACGGCAGGTTCGAGTCCCGAAACGGACGTTTGGGATTATAGAGAAAATGCACGCAATACGCAAAGATTCAGTCAGCCTGATTGCCGTTGCCGAACACGAGGAAGGCCAACGCCTTGATAACTATCTGATAAAAATCCTCAAAGGCGTCCCGAAAAGCCATATCCACCGCATTATCCGCGCCGGCGAAGTGCGGCTGAACAAAAAACGCTGCAAACCCGACAACCGCATTCAGGCAGGCGATACTATTCGCATTCCGCCGATACGCATCGCAGAAAAACAAAGGCCGGCTGAAAACCAGGCCGCGCCAGCACGCGAGTTTGACATCGTTTACGAAGACGATGCGCTTTTGGTCATCAACAAACCGTCCGGCGTTGCCGTCCACGGCGGCAGCGGCGTGAGCTTCGGCGTCATCGAACAAATCCGCCGCGCCCGTCCCGAAGCGCGTTATCTCGAACTCGTCCACCGCCTCGACAAAGACACCAGCGGCCTTTTGATGATAGCCAAAAAACGCAGCGCCTTGGTGAAACTGCACGAAGCCATCCGCAACGACCATCCGAAAAAAATCTATCTCGCGCTGGGTGTCGGCAGGCTGCCGAACGACCGCTTCCACGTCAAGCTTCCCCTGTTCAAATACACCGGCGCACAAGGTGAAAAAATGGTGCGCGTCAGCGAAGACGGCCAATCCGCCCACACCATCTTCCGCGTGTTAAACCGTTTTTCAGACGGCCTTTTGCACCAAGTCGGCCTGTCCGACCTGACCTTTGTCGAAGCCACCCTGAAAACCGGCCGCACCCACCAAATCCGCGTCCACCTACAATCGCAAGACTGCCCCATTGCCGGCGACGAACGCTACGGCGACTATCAGGCCAACAAACGCCTGCAGAAACTCGGTTTGAAAAGAATGTTCCTGCACGCTTCCGAGCTGCACCTCGCCCATCCGCTGACCGGCGAAAAACTAATCCTGAAAGCCCACCTGCCGCAAGAATTAGCGCAATTTGTTTTAATGCTGGAAAATCAGGAAAAGGCCGTCTGAAAGGAAACCCATGAAACCCAAACTCATTATTTTCGACTGGGACGGCACGCTTGCCGACACCACCAACCCCATCATCCACACCTTTCAACAAAGCTTTGCCGATTGTGGCCTGCCCGTTCCCGAAGCCGACCAAATCCGTCCGCTCATCGGATACAGCCTGTCCGGCATCATCCGCCGCCTTGCCCACAACGTCAGCGAACACGTTCAGGAAACCCTGATTGAGACCTATGCCGCGCACTACCTCAATCCCAACAACCGCAACATGACCCTGTTCACCGAAGCCCTGCCCTGCCTGCAACGCTTGAAACAACAAGGCTATTGGCTTGCAGTAGCGACCGGCAAAGGCCGCAGCGGACTGGATAGGTCCATCGAGCAAACCGGCACCCAAGCCTTTTGGCTGGAAACCGCCTGCGCTAGCGAATATCCGTCCAAACCCGCGCCCGATATGGTACTCGCCCTCTGCGACCGACTGGGTGTTGAGCCGGAAGAGGCCATCGTCGTCGGCGACACCACCCACGACCTAGAAATGGCCGCCAACGCCAAAATCCGCGCCATCGCAGTCACCACCGGCGCGCACACCGCCCAACAACTTTCCGCCATGCCCCATGTCGCCATGCTCAACAGCTTGGCCGAATTGCCTGATGTATTGGAAACCTTATAAAAGGCTATGCAACATCTATATTAAAGGCCGTCTGAAACCTATGTTCAGACGGCCTTTAATTTGTTTTATCGATCCGAGCGCACCCTGACAAATGTTGCAAATTTCGGCGTTCCCTTTTGCGTAAAACCACGATAACGGTAAGTAATCAGCGCACCGATTTTCGGCGGATGGTCGCGGTCTTTATCCTTAAAACCGCTGCCGATACGAAACTCGCCATATCGGTTTTTGCATCCTACTGCACCCAAACGCCCGACATTGCGCCCTTTGCCCTCATAATGACGCGTTACCGTACATTCATCATCATATTCACTTTTCAGCTTCAACAGCTGCCCATTTCTACCGCTTGCATAACGGGCTTCAGGTTGACGCAGCATCACCCCTTCCCCACCCAGCGCTTCAACTTGTTTCAAAAAATCCAAAGCATGCTGTTTGTCGCGCACCTTGACTTGCGGAATAACCGTAAACCGTGCCGACGGGTGTGATTTCAGCCATTTCGAAGCCGTTTCCAGCCGCTGATACAGATTACCCTGCGCCTGCGGCACATCAAAAACATGCAAACGGATGCCGTCCCAATTTCCCGAGGCAGAACGCACCATCGCGGAAATTTGCTCAAACCGCCCTCGTCTTTATCGTTACAATTTGACATCCCCCATGATTTCATGAATACTGTAAATAAGCAGTACCAAAGATTGGAGGAATTATTATGAGTGGTTCAAGCAAATTTTTCTTTATTTTATCGGGTATTTTAAGCATTATCCTGGGGATATTCTTACTCTTAAATCCCGTTATTAATCTCATGGCTTTTGCCTGGCTATTTTCTATTATCTTTTTTGTCAGTGCAGTCAGCTCCATTATAAATTATTTTATGTTACCCCCTGAATTGCGTAGCGGCTGGTATCTCATCAGCGGTATTATCAATGCTCTATTCGGTATCTTTCTCGTATGCGGCGGATTTGCATTCCTACCGTTAGTATTCCCGATCACAATCGGCATCTGGATGGTAATCGATGCTATCATCATTTTCATTAAATCAAGAAAGTCCGACAGCATGGTATCACTCATGGGACGTAATGCAAAATGGCTTGCACTAATTCTTTTACTATTAGGCCTATTACTCATATTCCAGCCGATTGCTTCCGGTAAGGTATTTATCTACTTTATCGCTTTCGGTTTCTTATTTGACGGAATTTATTCCATCGGTGAGGCTTTTAAAAAATAGAATATAACTAAATAATTACACTATAAGATCGACCAGGTACTGCCAAATAGCTGTCATAAATTACGATGTCTATTTCGTATTTGTGGCAGCTATTTTATTTGTTTTGGCTAGCCGTCATGGTAAATGTATTCGCCTACTACATTTGCAAGTGGTTAGACGCTTTTCTAGCTCTTTTATTTAGCAACTAGCCCAAAACGCTCTAACATTAGCGTAATATGGTTCGCATTACATTATTCATAAGACACTTTTCCATACTTGCTTTTGTTATTATATATGCATAATAACAAAAGACCGTCTGAAACGTAAACAAACATTAAATAAGCATTTCCTAGGAACACCCATGGCACTCCAATTTGAAATCAACGCCGTTACCCCCTTCCGTCAAAACTGCACGCTGATTTGGGATGACGAAACAAAAGAAGCCGTTTTGACCGATGTCGGCGGCGACGTCCCTTATTTATTGCAACAAGTCCAAAGCAAAGGCCTCAAGCTGACCGCCATTTGGCTGACCCACGGCCATCTTGACCACGCAGGCGGCGTGGTTGAACTTTTGAAAACCTGCGACGTACCCGTTCTCGGCCCGCACAAAGACGACGAATTCCTGCTCCAAGCCCTTCCGCAAACAACGGCGCAATACGGCTTCCCTGTTTCTCCGTCATTCACGCCGACACGCTGGCTGGAAGAAGGGGAAACGCTCAAAGTCGGCAACCATAGCTTCCAAGTCCTCCACATTCCCGGCCACACCCCCGGCCAAGTCGTTTTTTACAACGCCGAAAACAGTCTTTTAGTCGCAGGTGATGTCTTATTTTATGAGACCGTTGGTCGCACAGATTTTCCGCGCGGCAATCATGATGACCTCATAAACAATATCTGCGCTAAACTATTAACCCTGCCCGAAACCACGCAAGTTATAGCCGGACACGGCCGCATGACCAGCATCGGGCATGAGAAAAGGTACAATCCGTTTCTGGTTCGTTAATATGAATGTTGTATAAAGCCAACATTCTGGCATACACAGATTATGCGTATAAAGGAAAACTGGCATACAATTTGCAGGGATAATACCCGAAAGATTAAGTACCTAATCTCCGGCAAATGCCAAAATGAACTAAAGCACAAAGATAACAAGGTATTACGCAATACAACCTGATTTATCAAAAACCGGAAATCTCTAAACCCCAAGCCTTACTCGCAGTGAAATTGTTACAAAGTGACAATAAATGTCAGTCAGGCCGTCTGAACGGTTCTGCCGACTCAGGCGGATACAACGGAGATGAGGCGCAATGCCCTGCCGGAATGTGCCGATGTTCTGTTTGTCAAACCGTCGGGTACATCTTTAAGAAGCACAACATTATTTGGGTAAACCGGCAAACTCGCTGCCGGCACTAACAGGCCGTCTGAAAAGTTCGGCTGGTAAAATCAATAAAAGGATTATCAAATGAAAAAAATCGCAAAAGTGGGCTTCGTCCTGCTGGCTACCGGCCTGCTGGCCGCCTGTGCTACTAAGAGCAAAATCACTCCTGAAGGCACTACAGACGAGCCACGCTTCCCTAAACCTTACTCCCTGACCTTCAACAAAGACCGTGGTACATTCCCGACTTTTGACGAGCTGGATCAAATGCGTCCTGGTCTGACCAAAGACGACATCTACAAAATCCTCGGCCGTCCTCACTACGACGAAGGCATGGTTGGCGTGCGTGAATGGGACTACCTGTTCCACTTCTACACCCCAGGCGTAGGCGTTGACCCTGAAAACACTTCCGGCGTTGAAGGCATCACTACTTGCCAATACAAAGTGATCTTCGACAAAGACAAATTTGCACGCAGCTTCTTCTGGAATCCAGTATTCCCTAAAGATGCTGTATGTCCTCCTCCAGCACCTAAACAAGAGCCTCAAGTGATCATCCGCGAGATCATTAAAGAAGCTCCTAAACGCATCCGTCAATAAGGACAAATTTGAAACGGATCCTATTGGGTATAGCCTTGGCAGCAGGTCTGAATTCTTTGGCCGCTGCCGATGCTGTCAGTGACTATATCCAGCGTAAAAAAGTTGTGGTCAATACAGCTAAGGCGGAGCTTTGCTTTGCCGATGACGGTCAGTGCCATCCGGTACTGATTGGCAAGACCACTCCGAAAGGCAAATTCAATATGACGCCGATGATGACCAGCAAACCGGGTTACGGTGGCGAGGTTATCGGCTTCAAAGAAGAAAATGACTTTCTGTTTGCGTTACACAGGGTATGGACGCTCAAGCCGCAGGAAAGACGCATGGAACGCATCGCCTCCCCTCACGTGGCCGACCGCATCATAACCAATGGTTGTATCAACGTACAAAATAATGTGTACGAAAAACTGCGTCAGTATTTCATTCTGGAAATCATCTGATGTAAGTCAGTCAAACAAAGGCCGTCTGAAACTTTTCAGACGGCCTTTCTTCTCAAACGAAAATTCAACGGCAATTTACTTGCTCCGTCAGTACCAAACGAAGAATATTTGACCGCTTCATCCTCAATTCGTCCTCAAGCCATATCACTTTTTACCATATCCAAAGAACCAACGGTTATTTATGCCGTTTCTCGCCCAATGCTAGAATCGCGCGTTTATATATCGGCTCGCCGAGAAATCAAATAAATAATATAGTGGCAGGAATAGCTTTTATTTCCTGCCCCCTACACACACAAACATCATGACCGATTCTTCTGCCAAATTACCCAATTTGTGGCTGCTGATTGCCGCTGCTGCCTCCATCCTGCTGATTACCATCGGCATGAGAATGACTTTAGGGCTTTTTGTCCTGCCCGTCGTCAACTCGACCGAATTGAGCATGACCCAGTTCAGCCTGATTATTGCCGTTTTCCAATTAATGTGGGGCATATCGCAACCCTTGTCCGGCGCGTTGTCCGACCGTTTCGGCGCGTTTAAGGTTTTAGCCGGCGGTACGGTTCTGTTGATTGCCGCCTGTCTGATGGTTCCGCAAATGCCGACTTATTGGGGGCTGATGCTGGGTATCGGTTTATTGTTGGCATTCGGTACGGGTTCGGGCGGATTTTCCATCATTATGGGACAGGTCGCCGCCAAAACGCCGCCTCATCGGCGCGGCTTAGCTTCCGGCTTGGTCAATGCAGGCGGGTCCGCAGGGCAATTTTTGTTCGCGCCGCTGGTTCAAGGTTTGATTGCCCTCCCCCACGTCGGCTGGACGGGGACATTTTATGTTTGGGCAGTCATTGCCATCTTGATTTTGCCGATTTCTTGGTGGCTGGCCGGCGGCAAACATGCTTCTCACACCGTCCATACTGACGACGGCGGCCAAACCTTGAAGCAGGCCGTCTGTAAGGCTTTCGCCAACCGCAGCTATATCTTGTTGCATTTGGGTTTCTTTACCTGCGGTTTCCACATTGCCTTTTTGGTTACCCACCTACCAACCGAAATTTCACTTTGCGGCCTCCCCGCTACGGTCGCTTCGACCTCCATTGCCATTATTGGTTTGGCAAACATCGCCGGCTGTATTTTTTCAGGCTGGTGTACCGGCAGATTTTTGGGCAAATACGTCCTCTTCGGTTTATATGCTTCGCGTGTCGCCATGATATTGATTTATCTGGCCGCACCTAAAACCGATTTAAACTTCTATCTTTTCGCCGCTGGACTCGGTTTCACTTGGTTGGCAACCGTCGCCCCCACCGCCGCCATTACCGGCAAACTTTTCGGTACGCGCTACTTGGCCACCCTCTTCGGGTTGACCATGTTGAGCCACCAAATCGGCGGCTTTTTGGGTTCGTACATCGGCGGCATCGTCATCACGCGCTTCAACGATTACGGCTGGATGTGGTACGCCGACGCAGTCTTGGCAGGCGCGGCCGCCCTGTTGAATTTACTGATTCATGAACGGAAAGCGGCTGCCGCCTGACGCGGAAACCTTGACATTTCAAGGCCGTCTGAAACGTTTCAGACGGCCTTTGCCTTATTCCATTTTTTGTGTTTTATCCACAATCGATATTCCTATCCATTATTTAACACTCTCTTACAAACCCGTTAAAATACTGCCTTTATCATGCTGATTGTCTGACTCTGATGAACTGGTCTTATCTGATCGATGCCATCCCTAAATTTGTCGATGCGGCAAAGCTGACGCTGGAATTGTCGGTATATGGCGTCGTTTTGTCGTTGCTGTTCGGCCTGCCCGTTGCCGTGGTTACGGCATACCGCATCCGCCCCTTCTACGCATTGGCACGCACCTATATCGAACTGTCGCGCAATACGCCCCTGCTGATCCAATTGTTTTTCCTGTATTACGGCCTGCCGAAAATGGGCATTAAATGGGACGGTTTCACCTGCGGCGTGATCGCACTGGTTTTCTTGAGCGCAAGCTATATGGCGGAAGCCATCCGCGCCGGTATTTTGGCCGTCCCCAAAGGGCAGATCGAAGCGGGCAAGGCCATCGGTTTGAGCCGCTTTCAAGTGTTCCGCTATGTCGAATTGCCTCAGGCATGGGCGGTCGCCGTTCCCGCCATCGGCGCAAACGTATTGTTTTTGATGAAAGAAACATCTATCGTCAGCGCGGTCGGCATTGCAGAATTGTTGTTCGTTACCAAAGACATCATCGGCATGGACTATAAAACCAACGAAGCCTTGTTCCTGCTGTTTGCCAGCTACCTGATCATCCTTCTGCCCGTTTCGCTTCTGGCGCGCTGGGCAGAAAACCGCGTACGGAGTGCAAAATATGGTGTTTGACTGGCTGTTTGAAGGACAAAATGCGGCACGCTTGGGCGAAGGCTTGTTGCTGACGGCGCAGATTTCCCTGGTCTCCGTTGCCGTCTCCTGCGTATTGGGTACGCTGTTCGGCTTGGTTTTGCGTTCGCGCAACCGGCTCATCCGCTTTATCGGACGGTTTTATCTCGAAACCATCCGAATCGTGCCGATTTTGGTGTGGCTGTTCGGCCTGTATTTCGGCCTATCCGTCTGGACAGGCATCCACATCGACGGATTTTGGGTCTGCGTCTGGGTATTTACCATGTGGGGCATCGCCGAAATGGGCGATTTGGTCCGCGGTGCATTGGAATCGATTGAAAAACACCAGGTCGAATCAGGCCTGGCACTCGGCTTGAGCCGCGGGCAGGTATTCCGCTACATCGAGCTGCCGCAAAGCATCCGCCGCGTATTGCCCGGCGCCGTCAATCTGTTTACGCGCATGATCAAAACCAGCTCGCTCGCCTCCCTTATCGGCGTCATCGAAGTCGTCAAAGTCGGCCAGCAAATCATCGAAAACTCGCTGCTGACGCAACCCAATGCTTCATTTTGGGTTTACGGCCTAATTTTTATGCTGTATTTCTTCTGTTGCTGGCCGCTGTCGCTGCTGGCGGCAAAACTTGAACAAAAATGGGAACACTGACATGGCTTTACTGAGCATCCGCAACCTGCACAAACAATACGGCAACGTAACCGCCATTCAATCCTTAGACTTGGACTTGGAAAAAGGCGAAGTCATCGTACTGCTGGGCCCGTCCGGCTGCGGCAAATCCACCCTCCTGCGCTGCGTAAACGGTTTGGAGCCGCACCAAGGCGGCAGCATCGTGATGGATGGAGTCGGCGAATTCGGCAAAGACGTTTCCTGGCAAACCGCCCGGCAAAAAGTCGGCATGGTCTTTCAAAGCTATGAACTGTTTGCCCACATGACCGTCATCGAAAACATCCTCTTAGGCCCGGTGAAAGTACAAAACCGCAACCGTGCCGAAGCAGAGGCACAAGCCGACAAACTGCTGGAACGCGTCGGCCTGCTCGACCGCAAAAACGCCTATCCGCGCGAACTCTCCGGCGGCCAGAAACAACGCATCGCCATTGTCCGCGCCCTGTGCCTGAATCCGGAAGTCATCCTGCTGGACGAAATCACCGCCGCACTCGACCCCGAAATGGTGCGCGAAGTCTTGGAAGTGGTTTTAGAACTCGCCCATGAAGGCATGAGCATGCTCATCGTAACCCATGAAATGGGGTTTGCCCGCAAAGTTGCCGACCGCATCGTCTTCATGGACAAAGGCGGCATCGTCGAATCGTCCGACCCCGAAACCTTCTTCTCCGCCCCCAAAAGCGAACGCGCCCGCCAATTCTTGGCAGGCATGGACTACTGATTTTATTTTCAGGCCGTCCAAACCCTTTTTCAGACGGCCTCCACTTTCAACCAAACATTTGAAAAGGAAACACTCATGCAATTGAATGCCAAATTCAAAGCCCTCCTCGCCTCTGCCGCCATCGCCGTCGGCCTGACTGCTTGCGGAGGCGGCTCCGGCGATGCCCAATCTTCACAAAGCAGCGGCGCGGCAACCGTTGCCTCCATCAAAGAAAAAGGCGTCATCCGTATCGGCGTATTCGGCGACAAACCTCCGTTCGGCTATGTTGACGCCAACGGCAAAAACCAAGGCTTTGACGTTGAAATCGCCAAAGACCTGGCCAAAGATCTGCTCGGCAGCCCCGACAAAGTCGAATTCGTCCTGACCGAGGCCGCTAACCGCGTCGAATACGTCCGTTCCGGCAAAGTCGACCTCATCCTCGCCAACTTCACCAAAACACCCGAACGCGCCGAAGCCGTCGATTTCGCCGACCCTTACATGAAAGTGGCCTTGGGCGTAGTTTCCCCAAAAGACAAACCAATTACCGACGTTGCGCAATTGAAAGACCAAACCCTTCTGGTCAACAAAGGCACTACCGCCGACGCCTTCTTCACCAAAAGCCATCCTGAAGTCAAACTGCTGAAATTCGACCAAAATACCGAAACCTTCGACGCACTGAAAGACGGCCGCGGCGTAGCACTCGCCCACGACAACGCCCTGCTGTGGGCATGGGCAAAAGAAAACCCGAATTTTGAAGTCGCCATCGGCAACCTCGGCCCTGCCGAATTCATCGCCCCGGCTGTTCAAAAAGGCAACACCGACCTCCTGAACTGGGTCAACGGCGAAATCGCCGCCATGAAAAAAGACGGCCGTCTGAAAGCCGCCTATGAAAAAACCCTCTTGCCCGTGTATGGAGAGAAAGTCAAACCGGAAGAATTGTTGGCGGAATAAACCGACTATTTTCTCGGCAAAAAGTCACTTGGCCGTATTTCAGCTATCCGATTTTTGATTGATTTAAACAAATATCATACCTAACAACAGGCCGTCTGAACGTATTATCGATATCTTCAGACGGCCCATTGTTTAAAAACGAATAACATGATAACCTTTTAATAATGGATGAAATAATTCGTCCGATATTTCCACAAAGCAAAAAGGACTCTATCTTATGAACCGTCGTCAATTTATCGGCAGCGCTGCTGCTGTTTCCCTCACCGCCGCCGCTTCTTTCGCCCGTGCTCACGACCATGCAGGCCATGCACACCATGTTGGTCACGCGCATTCTGCACCGCGCGCCTACGAAGCTGCGCGCAAAGCGGCCGCACATTGCGTTGAAGCCGGTCAAATCTGTCTGGCACACTGCATCGCCCTGTTGAGCGAAGGCGATACCTCCATGAAAGACTGCGCAGCCGGCGCTAACCAAATGTTGGCACTGTGCGGCACATTGCAAAACCTCGCTGCCCAAAATTCACGCCTGACCCCGTCTTTGGCAAAAGTGTGCATCGAAGCCTGCAAACAATGTGCTGCCGCCTGCAAAGAACACGCCAGCCACCACGCTGAATGCAAAGCCTGCTACGAATCTTGCTTGGCTTGCATTAAAGAATGCGAAAAAATTGCCGCTTAAGCACTATTGAAAAAAGGCCGTCTGAATTTCAGACGGCCTTTTATTTTGCTATTTTATTCACGCTATTCGGCTGCAAGCTCTTGCTCATCGAGCAGTTTTTTCCGAACAATCGCAGGATTACCCGCAGCCACGCAATAAGGCGGCACATCTTTGGTAACCACCGAACCTGCGCCGATTACCGCGCCCTTACCGATGGTAACACCACCCATGATAATCGCACGCCGACCAATCCAGACATCGTCTTCAATCACAATCGGGCGGATGTCCGTATAGCCTTCAAAGCGGCGGGTTTCAGGGTTGAATTTGTGGTTGGTCGAATAAAACAGGCATTCCGGCCCCATCATCACGTTCTTGCCGAGGGTCAAACCGCGACAGATTTCGCAGTTTACGCCGATACCCGAATTATCGCCGACTACCGTATCCGGAAAGACGTATCCGCCTTTTTCAATATTGACGTTTTTACCGATGTTTGGAGAAATGCATGCAGCCAAAGCGGCGCGGAATTTTTGCGCAATTCTGCCGAATGGTTTGCAATAAGACGGAGGCAACATTCCTCCCCAAACACGCAAAATGCACGTCAATATCCTTTTCCACATTGATTCCGTCTCCTGTTCGTACAAGCGTAAATATTATTCAGACTATTATTCTTCTTAAAGTTTCACATCTAGAAGAGGTTTTACATCCTCTTTTCAGTTAGATTACAGCCCGATTACACAACATTTGGTTTGAAACTCTATTCTAAACTGTTCTCGCCTGTTGCGAAACTGCCCGCTACGCAAAATATCCGCTTGACGAAACAGCCAAAAATAGCGAAAATCCCACGCTTAACTGAAGTACAGGCAAAACCCCTGTGCCCGCTTAATCGAAAGGAAATCAAATGAAACAAGGTATTCACCCGAACTACCACGAAATCAACGTTACCTGCTCTTGCGGCAACAAATTCGTGACCAAATCCGCAATGGAAAAAGACAGCTTCAACGTTGAGGTTTGCTCTCTGTGCCACCCTTTCTACACCGGTACTCAAAAAATCGTCGACACTACCGGTCGTGTGGACAAATTCAACAACAAATTCGGCAACCTGTTCAAACGCTAATTGCCGCTTTGTCAAAAAGACTGCTTCGTGCAGTCTTTTTTGCATTCAGGCCGTCTGAAACATTTCTTTCAGACGGCCTGAGCTTTTTGTCGTCAACCGAATGCCATATCATTCCAAACACCCGAGAAAAACGAGCCGTCAGCATTATTTTACAAAGCTCTCCGGTCCGGCATATCGCGCAAACCCGTCAAACCCTGTACCATTGCTATTCAAACCAACCGTTTTTTGACCTTCCATGCTGACTTACACACCGCCCGATCCGCGCCGCCCCCAAAAAACCCATGAAAAACCATGGCTTCTGCTGCTGATGGCCTTTGCCTGGCTGTGGCCGGGCGTGTTCTCGCATGACTTGTGGAACCCTGCCGAACCCTCCCTCTTTACCGCCTCCGAGTCCATGAAAAACGGCGGCAACCTGCTGATTGCACAAATCTTCGGCCAACCCGATTTCACCATCTCCCCTGCTTTTTTATGGGCTGCAACCGCATTCCAAACCCTGTTTTCGCCTTGGGCGGCCGATGCCTATGATGCCGCACGTTTTGCCGGCGTGGTATTTACCGCCATCGGACTGACCGCTAGCGGTTTTGCCGGTTTCAACTTTCTCGGCAGACACCATGGCCGCAGCGTTGTCTTGATCCTTATCGGCAGCATCGGTTTGCTGCCCATCGCCCACTTCCTCAATCCCATGTCGGCCGCTTTTGCTGCGTTTGGATTGATTCTGTGCGGCTTTTCACTGGCACGCCGCCGCGTTATTATTGCCATTTTGCTGTTGTGCTGCGGCTGGGTTTTACTCTCCCTCTCCTCAGGCTACCTGCTGACCGCGGCCATGATGTTTTTGGCAATTGCCCTGTCGCTCCATTCCACTTGGCAAAGCAAACGCTATCTGCTGACCCTGATTGGCGCCATCGTCGTTTCCCTGCCCCTGCTGATTCTGTATCCTCTGGTTTTATCCAAAACCAATCCAGAATGGTTTGATATTTGGTTCAACCATTATTCCTTCGGCGTATTCGGCGGCTTCCATCAGATTCAGACGGCCTTCAACCTGCCCTATTATCTGAAAAACCTGCTGTGGTTTACCCTGCCTGCCTGGCCGCTAGCGGCATGGACGCTCAGCCGCACGCGTATCCACGATAAAAACTGGGGCATTTTGAGCCTGTCGTGGCTGGTTATCATGACAGCCCTGCTCGCCATCAACCCGCAACGCCTGCAAGACAACCTCGTTTGGCTGTTGCCGCCGCTCGCCCTGCTCGGTGCGGCACAACTGGACGGCCTGCGTCGCGGCGCAGCTGCATTTATCAACTGGTTCGGCATCATGGCATTCGGTCTGATTGCCGTCTTCCTGTGGCTGGGCTTCTTCGCCATGAACTACGGCTGGCCTGCCAAGCTGGCCGAACGCGCCGCCTATTTCAGCCCATATTACATCCCCGACATCGACCCAATTCCGATGACCGTCGCCCTGCTGTTTACCCCGTTGTGGCTTTGGGCGATTACGCGTAAGAACATCCGCGGCCGCCAAGCCGTAACCAACTGGGCAGCCGGCGTGACCTTGGCCTGGGCCTTGCTGATGACCCTGTTTTTACCATGGCTCAACGCCGCCAAAAGCCATGCGCCGGTGGTTCACCAAATGGAAGCCGCGCTTTCTTCCGAATTGAAACAGAAAATTTCAGACGGCCTCGAATGTATCAGCATCGACGGCCAAGACCAGCGCACACGAATCGCGTGGACACAATACAGCCATATTAAAACCACGACCGACAACCCATCCTGCCGCTACCGCCTCATCCGCCAAGCCGCCAACATCGGCGCACCTTCGGGCTGGCAAACCTTGTGGCAAGGCGCAAGACCGCGCAACAAAGCCGAGACTTTCCTATTGCTGGAAAAAACTTCAGCGCAATAAATCACACCAGCCTCAAAACTGAATACCCCTGGTTCAACAAAGGCCGTCTGAAAGAACTTTTATCCTTTCAGACGGCCTTTGACTTACTTTAACACCGCTTCCCGTACAATGGCCCTTTTCCCTTATCTGCCTAAAAACATGAAACCCAACCGCCTTTTGCCCCTCGTCCTCTTATTGACCGCCCTCTCCGCCCATGCCAAAGATTTCATCATCTACGACCGCATGGACTACGTTGGCAAACCCGACCTGACCGCCGACAAACTCTCTAAAGTGTTCTTGGTTTACGAAAGCGAGCTGGTCAAACCCGATCCGACAGGCAAACGCAAACACGGCGTACTCAACGAAGCACGTATCCGCGAATTGGCCAAACAATCGCGCCGCGAAGGCTACCGCACCATTTCCACCGACATCGAAAGCTGGTTTGCCGAAAAAGACGGCCAGCTGCTGACACCCGACGAGTTGAGAACCGACTTCGCGCGGATGTACCAAATCTTCAGAGAAGAAAACCCGCGCGCCTTCATCAGCAACTACGGCATGCCTTCCGAACACCTGCACGGCATCCGCCACTACCGCCCCAACGTTGACAACGAAACCATCTTGGCCAAATGGCGGCAAGTCAGCAAACGCCGTGCGCCCACCGCCGCCATCAGCGACTATGCCAATCCTGTGTTCTACATCACTTCCCCCGATTTGGTGCAATGGGAAAAAGACGTGAAAACCGCCGTTGACGACATCCATCAACGCTTTCCCAACAAAAAAATCATCGGCTACATTTGGCCGCAATATTATTCAGCCACCAACAGCCCTTATTTCAAACAGTTCATCGACCCCGTCCGCTGGCGCAAAATGCTCGAAATCAGCAAAAAATACACCGACGGCGTGATTATCTGGTCGGATAAGCGCGATGAAAACAACCAAATCGTGCGTTGGAACGATCCGCGCATTCAAGCCACGATGAAAGCGACTCAAGCCTTCATCCATGCCAATGCCAAAGAAATCAAGGTGGAAGGTTTGCAGAAATATTAAAAACAAGGCGGGCATATTTACCCGCCTTTTTATTTACCTACACAACTGTCTGTATGTTTGACACAACACGCTGCAAAACGACCGTACCACCAACGCTTCTGCGTTCTTTCACACGTTTTTACCCGTTATTCCTAAGCGCAGGCCGTCTGAAAATTGCCCGAATATCCAATACCCTTTACAATACCCGTAATTAAAATACATTTTTCGACACCCCCCTCCTGCATGAGTTCCACACCCTTCATCGAAATGAAAGACGTTGCCTTCGCATATGGCGACCGTCCGATTCTGAACAACATCAACTTCAGCATTCCACAAGGCAATTTCGCCGCCGTAATGGGTGGTTCGGGCAGCGGTAAAACCACGCTGATGCGCCTGATTACGGGTCAAATCCGCCCGCAATCGGGCAAAGTGCTGATTGAAGGGCGCGATTTGGCCGCATTTTCGGCGCAGGAGCTGTACGAACACCGCCGCCGCATGGGCGTTTTGTTCCAACACGGTGCATTGTTTACCGACTTATCCGTCTTCGACAACATCGCCTTCCCCATGCGCGAGCTGACGGATTTGCCCGAAGCGGTCATCCGCGATTTAGTATTGCTGAAGCTGAATGCAGTCGGTTTGCGCGGCATTGAAAACCTGATGCCTTCCGAGCTTTCCGGCGGTATGTCGCGCCGCGTCGCCCTCGCGCGTACGATTGCGCTCGACCCTGAAATCATGTTGTACGACGAGCCTTTCACCGGCCTCGACCCGATTTCGCTGGGCGTTATCGCCCACCTCATCAGCCGCGCCAACAAAGCCCTGCGCTCCACCAGCGTGATGGTAACGCACGACATCGAAAAATCGCTGGAAATCGTCGATCAAGTCATTTTCTTGGCACACGGCGAAATCATGTTCTCCGGCTCGCCCAAAGAAATGCGCGAACTCGACTCGCCTTGGGTACGCCAGTTCGTCGGCGGTTTGGCAGACGGCCCCGTCGCCTACCGCTATCCGGCGCAAACGACTTTAAAACAAGACTTGCTGGGCTGATGTTCAGACGGCCTGAAACTTAAACCAGGCCGTCTGAAAACCATTTAACCAATCAACTGAAACCTATGAATTTTATCCGTTCCGTCGGGGCAAAAACCCTCGGCTTCATCCAATCGCTGGGCAGCATTACGCTGTTTTTCCTGCAGATCCTGGCCAAATCAGGCACGGCGTTTGCCCGCCCGCGCCTGAGCATCCGCCAGATTTACTTTGCAGGCGTGTTGTCCGTCCTGATTGTCGCCGTCTCCGGCCTGTTTGTCGGCATGGTGTTGGGCTTGCAGGGCTATACGCAGCTGGCAAAATTCAAATCCGCCGATATTTTGGGCTATATGGTTGCCGCTTCCCTGTTGCGCGAATTGGGTCCCGTATTGGCGGCCATTCTGTTTGCCAGCAGCGCGGGCGGTGCCATGACCAGCGAAATCGGTTTGATGAAAACCACCGAGCAGCTTGAAGCGATGAACGTGATGGCGGTCGACCCCGTGGCGCGCGTGGTTGCGCCGCGCTTTTGGGCGGGCGTGTTTTCCATGCCTTTGCTGGCGTCGATTTTCAACGTTGCCGGCATTTACGGCGCGTATTTGGTCGGCGTCGAATGGCTGGGTCTGGACGGCGGTATTTTCTGGTCGCAAATGCAAAACAACATTACCTTCCATTACGACGTACTCAACGGCTTAATCAAATCCGCCGCTTTCGGCGTAGCCGTTACGCTGATCGCCGTACATCAAGGCTTCCACTGCATACCGACTTCCGAAGGTATTTTGCGCGCCAGTACACGCACCGTAGTTTCTTCCGCCCTGACCATCCTCGCCGTCGACTTCATTTTGACCGCATGGATGTTTACCGACTAAAGGCCGTCTGAAACGACACTTAAAAAGAATGAAACAAGGACAATAACACATGAAAAAAAATGCTTTGGAATTTTGGGTAGGACTGTTTGTCTTATTGGGCGCGGCCGCCATCGGCTTTCTAGCCTTCCGCGCTGCCGGCGGACAATCGTTCGGCAAATCCTCTCAAACCTACACCGTCTATGCTGATTTCAGCGACATCGGCGGCTTAAAAACCAACGCGCCGGTCAAATCCGCAGGCGTACTGGTGGGCCGCGTTGCCTCTATTCAGCTCGACCCTAAATCCTATCAGGCAAAAGTCGCCCTCAATCTGGACAGCCAATATCAGTTCAGCAGCGACGTTTCTGCACAAATCCTGACTTCAGGCCTGTTGGGCGAACAATACATCGGTCTGCAGCAAGGCGGCGATACCGACTCTTTGGCGGCCGGCGACACCATTACCGTCACCAGCTCCGCCATGGTTTTGGAAAACCTTATCGGCAAATTCATGACCAGCTTTGCCGAGAAAAACGCAGATGGTGAATCTGCCGGTCAAAACAAACAATAAACACATATCCACTCAATATTCAGGACAATCTCATGAAAAAAACTTCCTTCATCAGCGCATTGAGCATCGGCGTATTAAGCATCAGCATGGCATTTGCCTCTCCTGCCGACGCAGTCAACCAAGTACGTGAAAACTCCGTTCAAGTACTGAAAATCCTCAACAGCGGCGATGCCAATACCGCACGTAAAAAAGCCGAGGCTTACGCCATCCCTTACTTCGACTTCCAACGCATGACTGCTTTGGCCGTCGGCAATCCGTGGCGTACTGCGACTGACGCACAAAAACAAGCGTTGACCAAAGAGTTTCAAACCCTGCTGATCCGCACCTACTCCGGCACCATGCTGAAATTCAAAAACGCCAAAGTCAACATCAAAGACAATCCTGTCGTAAACAAAGGCGGTAAAGAAATCATCGTCCGCGCCGAAATCAACGTTTCCGGCCAAAAACCGGTCAACATGGACTTCACCACCTACCAAAGCGGCAGCAAATACCGCGCATACAATGTTGCAGTCGAAGGCGCAAGCCTGGTTACCGTATACCGCAACCAATTCGGCGAAACCATCAAAGCCAAAGGTATCGACGGCCTGATTGCCGACTTGAAAGCCAAAAACGGCGGTAAATAATCCACCCCCGCACCATGCCGCCTGATGTTCAGACGGCATGGTGCCTTACATCATCAAGACACCATGCAAACAGAAATCCGCAACGGCACGCTCTACATCAGCGGCGACGTTACCGTCAAAACCCTGACCGCCTCCGCCTTTGCGCGCTACGAACAACAATGCCGTCTGAAAGAAACAGACTGTATAGACTTCAGCCAAGTAGGCAAAGCAGATTCAGCCTGCGTTTCCCTGCTGCTCAACGCTCTGCGCCGGACAGACAAAAAACCGACCATTCAAAATATTCCCGATTCCGTCCGCGCACTGGCCGAACTTTACGAAATTAAAGACTGGTTGCAATCATGAAAAAAACCACCGCCTCCCTCTGCCTCATCATCAGCATAGCCTCCGCGCCCGCACTCGCCGAACGTAATCCGGCCGACCCCTACGAAGGCTACAACCGCACCGTTTCCAAGTTCAACGACAAAGCAGACAAATACGTCCTTTCCCCTGTCGCACGAGGCTATCGCAAAGTAACGCCCAAACCGGTGCGTACCGGCGTGAGCAACTTCTTCAACAACCTGCGCGATGTTGTCAGCTTCGGCAGCAACGTGCTGCGCCTCGACGTCAAACGCGCCAGCGAAGACCTCGTCCGCGTCGGCATCAACACCACCTTCGGCCTTGGCGGTTTAATCGACGTAGCCGGTGCAGGCGGTGTGCCCAGCAATAAAAACACCCTCGGCGACACCTTCGCCTCATGGGGCTGGAAAAACAGCAACTACTTCGTCGTCCCCCTGCTCGGCCCGTCCACCGTACGCGACACCGTCGGCAACGCCGTCACCACCGTCTATCCGGTTAAAAACGCCGTCTTCCACACCAGCGCAGGACGCTGGGGCACAACCGGTCTGCAAGCCATCAACACCCGCAAAGAGCTCCTCGACCTGACCGACAGCCTCGAAGGCGCAGCCATCGACAAATACAGCTACACACGCGACCTTTACATGAAAGTCCGCACCCAACAAACTGGCGGCACGCTCCCTCAAAGCGAAGACGACAACATCGACATCGATGACCTGGTGGACAGTAACGCCACTTCCGAACCGGTAGCAGCACCCCAATCTACTCCGGCAGAAATCCCCGATACAGCCAATCCCCAAACCCTGTATCAAACACCATCAGCAAACCCCTGATTGTTCCAAAAAATAAAGGCCGTCTGAAATTCAGACGGCCTTTATCCCCCAAAAGATAGCCAGTCCCCCACCTTTGCTATATCATTCAACTATACAGAAACCAAGGAAAACATCATGTACGAAGTCAACCGCAGCGTCTTCCTGCTTATCCCCCTTGATCCTTTTTGGAACTGGCTGAAATCCCTGCCCGGCAATCACCTTGATGGCCTGACACTTGAAGATATCCAAGCCGATGCCAATTCCTACCTCGTTCGCCCGTGCGAGACTGCCGACGAAGTATGGGACGAAATCGAAGCGCGTTTTGAAGATATTTTTGCTGCCGAATTGGCTGACTGGTGCGAAGACGAAAGCGAATGGCCGGATTTGAATGCTGACATTTTCAACGAATGGTTCGACATCCAACTCTCCACCGTAATTACCGACCTCGAACACGAACCAATCGCACGCGAAGAGTTCCAACCCATCAATCTTAACTGATGAAACTGACCGTCCGCAACTACCACCTCGACGGCTACGGCCACGTCAACAATGCGCGCTATCTCGAATTTCTCGAAGAAGCGCGCTGGACGTTTTTTCAAGAGCATGACCTTCTGTCCGAACTCAAAGGCATCATGCTCGTTGTTGCACGCGTTGATATCCGCTATCGCCGCCCGTCGCTTGAAGGCGATGTTTTAACCTTCACAGGCCGTCTGAAAAACATCGGCACACGCCACATCATCCTCAGCCAAACCGCGACCCTGCCCAACGGCAAAGCCGCCATCGAAGCCGAAGTTACC
The DNA here is from genome assembly GCF_001838135.1 of Neisseria sp. HMSC078H04. Lineage (NCBI taxonomy): Bacteria > Pseudomonadati > Pseudomonadota > Betaproteobacteria > Neisseriales > Neisseriaceae > Neisseria > Neisseria sp. HMSC078H04. The sequence goes on along the minus strand of NZ_KV835825.1, from coordinate 190,310 downwards.
CTTATGCCCGTCAGCAGCGAAAGCGGCCGCAGCATCAGCGTTCCCAAAACCTTAGCACACGCAATTCAAAACCTCGAATCATGAAAAAAATACTCACACTCCTTGTCGTTGCCACGATTGGTGCGCTTCTTGCCTTTGTCCTTATCCCCAGCAACAAAGCCGCCCCTGATTTTGCCCTGCCCGACCTGCAAGGCAAAACCATTACCAACGCCGATTTGAAAGACAAAGTTACCCTCATTAACTTCTGGTTTCCCTCCTGCCCCGGCTGCGTGAGCGAGATGCCTAAAATCATCAAAACCGCCCAAGATTATCAAGGCAAAAATTTCCAAGTCCTCGGCATTGCCCAGCCCATCGACCCTATTGAGAGCGTCCATCAGTACGTCAAAGAATACGGCCTTCCTTTCACCGTTATGTACGATGCCGACAAAACTGCCGCAAAAGCCTTTGGCACACAGGTTTACCCGACTTCTGTCCTGATTGACAAAAACGGTAACATCCTCAAAACCTACGTTGGTGAACCTAATTTCTCCCAACTCTATCAAGAAATCGACCAAGCCCTCGCCCAATAAATCCAAGGCCGTCTGAAACCATATTTCAGACGGCCTAAAACCGAAATATCCTTTATAATAAGCAACATTTTATCCGTTCAGACACCAAGCTCCTCTATTAACAAAGGCCGTCTGAAACAACCGAATACCCATAAGAGAACATCATGAAATTTATCGACGAAGCAAAAATCGAAGTCGCCGCAGGTAAAGGCGGTAATGGCGCAACCAGTTTCCGCCGCGAAAAATTCGTACCGCGCGGCGGCCCTGACGGCGGCGACGGTGGCAAAGGCGGCAGCGTTTGGGCAGAAGCCGACGAAAACACCAACACCCTCGTCGAATACCGCTTCGTCAAACGCTACCAAGCCAAAAACGGCGAAAAAGGCCACGGCTCCGACCGCTACGGCGCAGGGGCGGACGACATCGTCCTCAAAATGCCCGTCGGCACCCTTATCCGCGACCTCGACACCGACGAAATCGTCGCCGATCTCACCTACCACGGTCAGCGTGTCTGCCTCGCCAAAGGCGGCAAAGGCGGCTTGGGCAATATCCACTTCAAATCCTCCGTCAACCGCGCACCCAAACAATCCACGCCCGGCGAAGAAGGCGAAACCCGTTCCCTGCAACTCGAACTCAAAGTCCTCGCCGATGTCGGCTTATTAGGCATGCCCAACGCCGGTAAATCCACCCTGATTACCGCCGTCTCCGCCGCACGCCCCAAAATCGCCAACTACCCCTTCACCACCCTGCATCCGAACTTAGGCGTCGTGCGCATTGATGAAAACCACAGCTTCGTCATGGCGGACATTCCCGGCCTGATTGAAGGTGCGGCAGAGGGCGCAGGCCTCGGCCATCGTTTCCTCAAACACTTATCACGCACCGGTCTGCTGCTGCACGTCGTCGATTTGGCGCCCTTCGACGAAACCGTCAATCCAGCAGAAGAAGCCCTTGCCATCATCAACGAATTGCGCAAATACGATGAAGAACTTTACGGCAAACCACGCTGGCTCGTGCTGAACAAACTCGACATGCTCGACGAAGAAGAAGCCCAAGCGCGTAGCGCCGCCTTCCTCGAAGCCATCGGCTGGGACTATCCGAAACCAGATGACCGCTTCCAATTCGATATGGAAACTCCGCGCCTCTTCCAAATCAGCGCCCTGACCCACCAAGGCACACAGGAATTGGTACACCAAATCAACCAATACCTGACCGAGAAAAAACGCATTGAAGCTGAAAAAGGCGAAGCGGAGCAAGCAACCGCAAATGTTGAGATTGCCGAGCAACAGCCTAAAACCGATACAGGCGTGTTTAAGCCGGAATAAAAAATTTCAGACGACCTTTGTTTGATAAAGAGGTCGTCTGAATATAATATTGATACAATATTGCGGATATTTCCTATGTATAAGATTCATAAAGATTTTAATTTTCTAAAAAATTTACTAACTGAATTTTTATCTCAGCCTGACTTAATTGAGCGCTTCCAAATCATGAAACAAACAAAAATTTCTGGTTGGGAAACTTGGTTTCAAATTGAACTAGCGATATTTTTACAACAACATGAAAATGTTGCTGAATGGGAGCGTGAATCACGGCATTCTCTAGATAAAAGAAAAAAAGACTACCGAAATAATATATCAATTGATTTTTATATCAGGCAAAAATATGCGCAAGAATCAATCCCCTTAGAAATTAAACAAAATGAAGTTGCTCGAACATGCATTAGAAACATGATTAATGACATCGAGAAATTTAGAAGCATAAGACGTTCAAGTCTAAGAACAGGAAGAGAACCATGGTGTTTGGGCATTCATAACAAAGTAACTGAAAAAACTATTCGAGATTATCTAATCGACTATGAACTTAATTATCTTGAAAACTGTCTTTGGATACATGAGATTCCTGATACAGAATATATGGTTACATTATTTTAATCTCGTCTCTAAATTTCATAAATTATCTATTGAATAGAGCCTATGACCACCATCTACAACACCCTTACCCGCCAAAAAGAACCCTTCACCCCCATCGATCCTAAAAACGTGCGTATGTACGTTTGCGGCATGACTGTTTACGACTATTGCCACTTGGGTCACGCCCGCGTGATGGTCGTGTTCGACATGATTGCCCGCTGGTTGCGCGAGTGCGGCTATCCGCTTACTTATGTGCGCAATATCACTGATATCGACGACAAAATCATCGCCCGTGCGGCTGAAAACGGCGAAACCATCAGCGAACTGACCGCGCGTTTCATTCAGGCTATGCACGAAGATGCCGATGCTTTGGGTGTGTTGCGTCCGGATATTGAGCCGAAGGCGACGGAAAACATCCCGCAAATGATTGCCATGATTGAGACCCTGATTCAAAACGGCAAAGCATACCCTGCCGCAAACGGCGACGTTTATTACGCCGTGCGCGAATTTTCCGCTTACGGACAATTATCGGGCAAATCGTTGGACGACCTGCGTGCTGGCGAGCGCGTGGAAGTGGACGGTTTCAAACGCGATCCGCTTGATTTTGTCTTGTGGAAAGCTGCTAAAGCAGGCGAGCCGGCATGGGAAAGTCCGTGGGGCAACGGCCGTCCGGGTTGGCACATCGAATGCTCTGCCATGAGCGAAAACCTGTTCGGCGATACTTTCGATATTCACGGCGGCGGCGCAGACTTGCAGTTCCCTCATCATGAAAATGAAATCGCTCAAAGCGTCGGTGCCAGCGGTCATACCTGCGGACATGACCACGCGCAAACCCACCACGGTCAAAGCATCGCCAGCCACGTCAAATACTGGCTGCACAACGGCTTCATCCGTGTGGACGGCGAAAAAATGTCCAAATCGTTGGGCAACTTCTTTACCATCCGCGAAGTATTGAAACAATACGACCCGGAAGTCGTGCGCTTCTTCATCCTGCGCGCCCACTACCGCAGCCCGCTGAACTACTCCGACGCGCATTTGGACGACGCAAAAGGTGCGCTGACTCGTCTGTATACCACGTTGAAAAACACTCCTGCGGCTGAGTTTGATTTATCCGAAAACGCCAATGACTACACCCGCCGCTTCTACGCCGCCATGAACGACGATTTCGGCACGGTCGAAGCGGTTGCCGTGTTGTTTGAGCTGGCAGGCGAAGTGAACAAAACCAATGATGCGCACCTCGCCGGCTGCCTGAAAGCCTTGGGCGGCATCATCGGTCTGTTGCAACGCGATCCGATTGAGTTTCTGCAAGGCGGTGCTGTTTCAGACGGCCTATCCAACGAAGAAATCGAAGACTTAATTGTTCGACGCAAACAGGCACGCGCGGATAAAAACTGGGCGGAATCCGACCGTATCCGCGACCTTCTGAACGAACACAAAATCATTCTGGAAGACAATGCCAGTGGTACGACTTGGCGCCGCGGTTGATTTCATGGCATAGATAAAAGGCTGTCTGAAACTGTTTTCAGACGGCCTGTTTAATTTTGGTATTTCAAAAAGGGCGCAAACATTACTCCCTTTGTTTAAAACATCATTTCATTTATGCGCCAAATACTTTCAGACGGCCTTCGATTGGTTGGAAGGCTTTTTCACCGGCTGAAGCCGCGATACCGCCAATCACCATTTGCGCACGCAACAACCAGCTTTCCGGCAAGTTCCATTCTTTGGCAATGGCCGCATCAGGCAGTGGATTGTAGTGTTGCAGATTGGCGCCGATACCGGCAGCCGCCAATGTTGTCCATACAGCATATTGAACCATGGCATTTGCCTGATCCGCCCAGATCGGGAAGTTGGCTGCATAAGATGGTAACTGCTCTTGCAAGCCTTTGACAACATCTTGATCTTCAAAGAACAAAACTGTCGCCGCGCCTGCCTTAAATAAGTTCAGTTTTTGTGCAGTGGCTTCAAACTGCTCGGCAGGAACAACCGCACGCAACGCTTCTTCGACAAAATGCCACACTTTGGCATGTTCTTCGCCAAACAATACAACCACTCGGGCAGATTGCGAATTGAAAGAAGACGGCGTATGCAAAACGGCGTGTTCGATGATTTTGGTTACTTCCTCATTGGACAGAGGCAGGGTGTTGTTCAATGCATAGATAGACCGACGGGTTTCAGCAGCTTGTTGCAAAACAGAATAAGTCATGATCTTTTCCTTAAATTAATCTTTATCTTTACCAAAAACGTTATCCAAAGCCCACGCTCCGCCACCGGCTACTGTCAGATACAAAAACACGAAGCAGAACAAAACGGCAGATTCGCCATAGTTGGCCAATGGGAACAAAACATTACCAGAAGACGCGTGCGCCATAAAGTAGGCGACTGCCATCTGACCGGACAAAACAAACGCGGCCGGACGCGTAAACAGGCCCAATATCAATAAGATACCGCCGACAATTTCCAAAATACCGGCCACCAGCATCAAGCCTTCGGGCGCACCGCCCATAGACATCGGAAAACTGAAAAACTTGGCCGTACCATGCAGCAAAAACAAATACGCCGCAACAATACGCAAGACAGACAATACAACAGGTTGGAATGATTTGAGGGCTGACATCTTAATAATCCTTATTTTAATAGCTACCTGAAAGAGGTAGGGAGCAACTTCAATAAGTGCAGTATAGATAATTCCCAGTAAGAGATATATACTCGAATTATTGATACAACGTTTCCTAATAAGAAATCATGGATACCCTATTCAGCCTGAAAGTTTTCCGCCAAGTGGTTCAAAGCGGCAGTTTTACCCGTGCCGCCGATCAGCTCGACATCTCCACCGCCATGGCCAGCAAACACGTTAGCCATCTGGAAAACACCATTCAAGCCAAGCTCTTACACCGCAACAGCCGCAACCTCCACCTGACCGAAGCAGGCGAAGAATACTACCGTCAATGCAGCTACGCGCTGGATACCTTGGACACCGCTGCCCAAAAAGCGGCAGGCGGCGCTGACACGCCGCAAGGTATGTTGCGCGTTACCATGCCCTTGTGGTTTGCAGGCGGCAATATGAGCGCATGGTTGGCCGAATACCGCCAGCGTTATCCCAAAGTAACGCTCGACCTCGTCCTCGACAACCGCCATATCGATCTCATCGCCGAAGGTTTCGACCTCGCTTTGCGCGTTTCCAAAACCCCCTCCCCTTCGCTGATCGTCAAACCGCTGGCCAAAATCGAGTTCGTCCTGCTTGCTGCCCCCGACTACCTTGCCCGACACGGCACACCCGATACACCCGAAGCCGTCATGCAGCACCAAGCCATCTTGCCTTCCTATACCAGTCAACAAAACTGGGAAATTACCCACCGCCAAACCGGAGAAAAAGCCATTCTCCACCTCTCCCCTGTTATCCGCAGCGACAACACACTGATGATCCGCGAGCTGATTAAAGCAGGTGCAGGCATAGGCTATCAGCCCCTTTGGGCGGTTCAGCAGGAATTGAAGGAGGGCACATTAATCCAACTCCTGCCCGCTTACACCATCTGGACAGATCAACTGAACGCCACCTATGTCGACAGGGCATTTCTCAGTGCGAAAGTGCGCAGCTTTATCGACTTTCTCAATGAAAAAATATCGGAAGGATAAACATCAAGGCCGTCTGAAACACTTTTCAGACGGCCTTTAATCAAAGCAACAATCCAATCAATAATTGGTCGAGCAGAACTGTTCGCGTTTGTCCGCATCGGCGGCATAGCATGTCAAACCCATGCCTGACGCATTGCTGTTGTTCGCTTTCGCACCCGGTTTCTTGTTCACCAAAACCTTACCGTTTTTTCCGATTTCAACGGTCACGCCTTTGCCGTTTTTCAACTTCCATTTCAACACTTGCGCATCGGCACTTTGGCACTTGCTGACTGTACAGCCGCCTTCTGTTGCGACGTTGCCGTTTTTATAAATCACGCACTGTTGCTGGCTGTCAGTACAGGCCGCATATGCAGCAACGGAGAAACAGGAAATCAGCGCGGCAAACAAAACAGGTTTCATGGTTTGAACTCCTAAGGTTGTGATGATGGGTTTGTGATATTTGGAACTATACGCTTATTTGTATGTACCTCCTACAAAATGTATCGGTAACATTCAACGGGCGCAGTACTATATCCATTCCACTAATTATCTCATTCACCCCATACAATAAAGGCCGTCTGAACATCACTTTTCAGACGGCCTTCAATTGGTTTTCTACCTTAACGCTTCAACTTCGCAAACGCATCCGCCATTGCTGAATTGGTTGGGGCTCGCTCGTTGCGTTGGGGTTTGCGGTCGCGGCGTTCTTGATGTCGGGTTTCAGACGGCCTGTTGCTTTTGGCGGCACTGCCTGGTTCATCATCCAAACGCATGGTCAGCGCGATGCGTTTACGCGCAGCATCGACTTCCAGCACTTTCACTTTCACTACGTCGCCGGCTTTCACCACTTCGCGCGGGTCTTGAACAAATTTATTGGACAGGGCGGAGATGTGCACCAAACCGTCTTGATGGACGCCGATATCCACGAACGCGCCGAAGTTGGCGACGTTGGAAACCACGCCTTCGAGTATCATGCCGACTTGCAAATCGCTGATTTCATGTACTCTTTCATTAAATCTAGCAGTTTTAAATTCACCACGCGGGTCACGGCCGGGTTTTTCCAGCTCGGACAAAATATCCAGAATAGTCGGCAGGCCAAAGCGTTCGTCGATGAAGTCGGACGCTTTGATTTGCTTCACGCGCTCGCGGTTGCCAATGAGTTCGGTGGCGGTAATGCCTTGTTGCGCCAGCATTTTGGCGACGACAGGATAGGCTTCGGGGTGGACGGCGCTCGCATCCAGCGGCTCTTTGCCGCCATTAATCCGCAAAAAGCCCGCCGCCTGCTCGAAGGTTTTTTCGCCCAAACGCGGCACTTTCAGCAGTTTTTTGCGGCTGTCGAACGCACCGTTTTCATCGCGGTAGGCAACGATGTTTTGGGCAAGGGTTTGATTCAAACCGGAAATCCGCGCCAAGAGCGGGGCGGAAGCGGTATTCACGTCCACGCCGACGGCGTTCACGCAGTCTTCGACCACCGCGTCCAGCGATTTGGCGAGCTGGCTTTGGTTCACGTCATGCTGATACTGCCCCACGCCGATGGATTTGGGGTCGATTTTGACCAATTCGGCGAGTGGGTCTTGCAGCCTGCGGGCGATGGACACCGCGCCGCGCAGGGAAACGTCCAAGTCGGGAAACTCGCGCGCCGCCAGTTCGGACGCGGAATAAATCGACGCGCCGGCTTCGGACACGACGATTTTGTGCAGCCCCATTTCCGACATTTCACGCACCAGTTCACCCGCGATTTTGTCGGTTTCGCGGCTGGCGGTGCCGTTGCCGATGGCGATGAGCTTCACGCCGTGCTGCTTAATCAGGCGCGACAGTATTGCCAACATATTGTTTTCTTGATGCAAATAGACGATGACGGTATCCAGCAGCTTGCCCGTGTCGTCCACCACGGCGCATTTCACGCCGTTGCGGTAGCCGGGGTCGAGACCCAAAGTAGTCAGCCGTCCGGCGGGCGCGGCAAGCAGCAAGTCTTTGAGATTGCGGGAAAACACGGTAATCGCGTCAGTGTCGGCGGCTTCTTTCAAACGATTTAGGGCTTCAAGTTCTAACGACAAAAAGATTTTTGCGCGCCAAGTCAGACGTACGGTATCGCGCAGCCATTTGTGGCCGTCTGAAATCTTGAAGCGGCGGGCGATGATTTGTTCGTATTCACTTTGCTGCGTAATCGGCGTGTCGTCGGGTTGGTATTTGAGCGCAATGTTCAAAATGCCTTCGTTGCGGCCGCGCAAAACCGCCAGCGCGCGGTGGCTGGGCATGGCGCGGACGGATTCGCGGTGGTCGAAATAATCGCTGAATTTTTCGCCTTCAGTTTCTTTGCCTTCAACGACTTGCGCGTGGATTTCGGCTTCGTTCCACAGCTTGTCGCGCAGCGTGCCGATGAGTTCCGCGTCTTCGGCAAACTGTTCCATCAGAATCGCGCGTGCGCCGTCCAGCGCGGCTTTGGCGTCGGGGACGTTTTCGTTCAGGTAGCCTTGCGCGGCGGCTTCAAGATCCTGTGGCTGCTCGGCAAGCAACACGTCCGCCAGCGGCTGCAAACCGTATTCGCGCGCGATTTGCGCTTTGGTGCGGCGCTTGGGTTTGTAGGGCAAATACAGGTCTTCCAGCGCGGTTTTATTGTCGGCGGCTTCGATTTGCGCTTTGAGGTCGTCTGAAAGTTTGCCTTGCTCTTCAATGCTTTTTAAAACAACAGCTTTGCGATCTTCCAACTCGCGCAGGTATTGCAGCCGCTCGGCAAGCTGGCGCAGTTGCGTATCGTCCAGCCCGCCTGTAGCTTCCTTGCGGTAACGTGCAATAAACGGCACAGTTGCGCCGTCGTCCAAAAGCTCAATGGCGGCATTGATTTGCGCGGTAGTGGCGGAGAGTTCTTGGGAAAGAATGTGAGTAATGTTCATCAATAGAATTCCAACGGACAGGCCGTCTGAAATTTCAGACGGCCTGATTTAAAAAACAATCGCTTTAAGGCAGCGAATTATAATATTCGTAGGCTTTGTCCATATCTTCAAACTGGTGCATATGCCCTTTTTCCAGCACCATCGCATTATCGCAATATTGCTTCATGGCGCTGTGGCTGTGCGACACCAAAATGATGGAACGGTCTTTGCGCTTTTCAAACAACTCGTACTTACATTTATCGGCAAAGCGCGAGTCGCCAACCGCAATCACTTCGTCAATCAGATAGCAATCAAACTCTACCGCCAACGACAAAGCAAATGCCAAACGCGCCTTCATACCTGAAGAATAACGCTTAACCGGCTCGTAAAGATATTGCCCTAGCTCGGAAAACTCTTCGGTAAAGTTCTTCACATAATCGATATCGACATTGTAAATCCGGCAGATGAAACGCAAATTGTCCATACCGGTCAGGCTGCCTTGAAACGCACCGGAGAATGCCAAAGGCCAAGAAATACTCATCGTCCGCTTGATTTCACCCGTGGTCGGCGGCTCAACGCCACTGATCAAACGGATGAGCGTCGATTTACCTGCACCGTTGCGGCCGAGAATACCGATTTTCTCGCCCTTCTCCATTTTGAAGTTGATATCGTGCAAGACTGTCCGCCAACCTTGGCGGGTCAGATAGCGTTTGGAAACGTGTTCAACTGAAATCATTGCGGCTCAACCCCTTTGCTGAATCTCGCCACCATCGCCAAACCAAGCAGCAGCAAAACTAAATTACACAACAAAATATACCAAGGATTTTCGTAAGTCGTAACGCTGTTACCAAAATATCCGGCACGGAACATTTCTGTACCATGCACCATCGGAAGCATCAGCACATAGTGTTGCAACTGCTGAGGCAGGTTGTGTACGAAGAAAAACACGCCGGACAAAGGCATCATCACAAAACTGATGGTACTCCAAACTTTGCCAAACGGCTCAAAGTGAAACGCCACCGAACAGATGACCAGCCCCAATCCAACGGCAAACATTGCCATCAAAAGCCAAGCCAACAACATATAGAAAATATCTGCCGGTACATCAATCCAGCCGATGACGACCAATGCAGCCATAATCACAACCTGCGCAATGGTGGCACCGGCAATCTCCAACAACATACGCGCAAAAATGGTATCTAAAACACGTACATTTCGGTGATACAGCAGGCTTGTGTTGGCCGCAATCGAACCGATGGCGCGATTAGAGGCATTACGCCACATCATCATCATCGGATAGCCTGTCAGCGTGAAAGCCACGATATTCAAAGCCGACACGTTGTGCATGCGGAAAAACTTCCACATCAACACCATAACCAAAGTCAGCAGCAAAGGTTCGACAAATAACCACAAAAAACCAATGTTATTACGACCGTAGCGAGTAATAATTTCACGCATTAAGAGCGCGCCGATTACCCTTTTTTGGATAAGCAGCGACTCCAAAAACGATGTTTTATGTAGCTCTTTCATCAGTTTTTATGCTCACGGATACTTGCAGACAGCAACACGGCAATGCCATAGACAATCAAACCGATGACAAACGTTGCCACAATGTTGTACAGACGGTTTGGTTCATGCGCCAAGTCAGGTTTGTTCGGCTGGGAAATCACTTCCAAATACAATTGCTGACGATCTGCTTCCGCTTTCGCACTTTCCAAAGAAGTCATCGCTGCAGCCAATTGTTTCTCAGCCAATTCGTTTTCCAAATACACGCGCTGATATTCCGCCGCCTGATTGGACAACGAACCCTCGCCACCGCCGGAAATCGCTTTCATTTGTTGCGAGATTTCTTTACGCAAGCTCTTTTCACGCGCAATCAAACCTGGAATTTGCGGGTTTTCAGGCGTAACGGCTTTTACCTGGTCAAGCTGAGTTTGAATGACAATCAACTCGTCCTGCAATTTGGATACCAAACCCATTTGCACATCGGATTGCGCCTTCAAGTCAAAAATACCGTTGGACACACGGAATTTTGTCAATTGAGCCGAAGCTTCTTTAACTTTCTCTTCAGCCGAATTGACCACTTCCTGAGCATAACGAATCGTATCCTGACGCGCACGTTCGTTCAGCTGGTTGATCAATACCTCACCCTGTTTGAGCAAAGCATCATTGATCTTTTGAGATTCACCGGCATTGAAAGATGTAACGCTCAAATTGGAAATGCCTGAGACAGAGTCAAAATGGATGGATACCTTATCGCGGTAGTATTGATAAAACGCCTCATCCTCGCCACGCAGGCCAAAACCATTAAAACGGCTGAAAATATCGCCTTCTTTTTCATAAAAATCACGAACGGGCATTTTCTTACGCAACGCGTCCAAAGCCGAACGCGACTGCATATATTCCTGCACGGTATAAATATCGTCTTGCGCACGAGAGAAACCAGACCCCTGCAAAATAGCGCCCAAGCCGTTCAAAGACGATTGGCTTTTAGGAGAACGCACCACAAAGCTGGACTGGGATGTGAACTGATCAGAAGCAAATAGTCCGTAATACACACCGGAACACAAAGTCGGCACGATAACCGTTACCCAAAGCAACGGATTAATCTTACGCAACCAAGACTTTTTGGCCTTTTTCTTTTCGGGAGCCGGTTGTTCCGGTTTCACATCCACATTTGCAGAAACTTGCTCAGACATTATTTTCCCCATCAGTTCACTAAATTATTAATACTGTTCGCACCGCTAACCACAGGCGAGAACACAAATGACAAGAACTTGCGTACTTCGGCCATCGGTGCATTCGATACATACACCACGTCCTTATCCTTCACAGGGAAACGCTGCATCCAAAACATAGAATTCGCATCTGCCAGGTTCAAACGGTAGACCACAGGAATCTCCGCACGATCGCCATAACCCTTTTCAACCCATTTAGATTGTTTCTCAGGAGGCAGCTCGGACAAAGGCGCATAACGGAATACAAATACGCCGCGCGCATCTGCACGATAATCCTGCAGACCGCCCATACGTCCCACAGCCTCAGCCAAAGATAAGCCCTTCACAGAGAAACCAATCTGCTGCGTATGACCGACCGCACCCATAGACGTAAACGTGCTTGGATTAGTAATCATTGTGACTACATCACCGCGGCGCAACAAAATATTTTGACGCGGATGCGCCACCAAGTCTTCCAAAGCAATCGTTCTGACAACATTGCCACGTGTCAGCTGTACGTTCGTATCCTGAACATTCGCAGTCGAACCGCCCACGGCAGCCACCGCATCCAACACACGCTCGCCTGCAGCCGTCAAAGGCATACGCACACTGTTACCCGCGCGGATAACCGATACATTCGCCGCATTGTTTTGAACCATGCGCACCATTACCTGCGGCTGGTTCGCCATTTTTTTCAGACGGCCTTTAATAATGTTTTGCACCTGAACCGGTGTTTTACCAAGGACAGACACATCGCCGATAAACGGCACAGAAATCGTACCTGAAGAGCTGACCATCTGTTCAGGCAGCTTCGTTTGCTGCGCATTACCCGAACCGGTAGACGACAAAGCCCCGCCGAACAACACAGCCGGAGGAGCTTCCCAAATCGTAATGTCCAGCACATCGCCTATATTGATAGCCCCTATTGATGATGTACCATCGCCCAACTGAGCAAATGACTGATTAACTTGCGCTTGATATAGTGACTGAGCCACCGCACCATTCACATCAATCAATTCCACCTCCGGCACTTCGGCTGTAGCCTGCTGTTGCCCCAAAGCAACAACATTTCGCGTACTCGGACCAGAATTAGGAAGAGAAGAGCATGCGGCCAACAGGCTGACACACAACAATAACATGCCCCTGCGGGTAAGACATTCTGCTTTCAACATTGATTAAATCTCACTATACTTTTAATTAAGCACGACCATTATAACACCTGATGAAATATTAGGCCGTCTGAAAACCTGACATAAGTATCAAAAACATCACATTACAGCGAATACCGTCATGAGAAAACTTAAAAAACTGATTCGGCAACCAGGTGTATTCTTCCGCGACTATCTCAACAAAAGATACCCTGTCTGCAACGCCGAACAGCGTACAACAGAGTCTGACGAACCGGTCATTATCGACAACACCCTGTATTTAGCCGAACTTGAAAATAGTATCAACCTTCACCCTATTAAAGTTGATGTCGTTTTCACATGGGTAAATAACCAAGATTCCAAATGGCAGCAACGTCGGCGCCAACATAGCCCTACTGCCGAACAAAACGCACTCCACAATAATGACGAAGCCCGTTTCAGCAACCACAACGAACTTTACTATTCACTTCATAGCGTGCGTACCTTCCTGCCGTGGGTCAACCATATCTACATCATTACCGACAACCAACGCCCCGACTGGCTCAATCCTGCCGACTATCCCAATGTCAGCATAATAGATCACAGTCAAATCATTGACCCGCAATACCTGCCCACCTTCAATTCGCATGTAATCGAAGCACACCTGCACAACATTCCCAATCTAAATGAACACTTCATCTATTTTAACGATGATGTATTTGTTGCCCGACCATTACCGAAGGAACATTTTTTTCACGCCAACGGCATTGCCTCTCTTTTTATTGCAGACAAAAGCCTAAAACAAATGTCCGAAAGAGGAACTGACACACCCACTCTTTCCGCCTCAAAAAACTGCATCGCACTATTACAACAGCACTACGACTGCCACATCGACCGTCCGTTAGTACACACCTATATCCCACTAAATAAAAGCAGCTTTCAATTTGCTTGGCAGCACTACCGAACTGAGATTGAAGCCTTTTTATCCAACCGTTTCCGTTCTAACCACGATCTCAATCTTGCCACCTTCCTCGTACCTTGGCTGATGTTTTTAAACAGGAAATCTACAGCAGGTAATGAAATATGTTATTATTTTAATATCCGCTCCAACAAAGCGCCTGCCCAATATATCAAGCTCTTGGAAAATAAAAAAAATGGGCGGCAGCCACACTCTTTTTGTGCCAACGATTTTCACAGCCAGCAACAGATTGAAAACTACCAGGACAAACTGATTCAAATGCTGGAAAATTACTTCAAAACCAAATAAAAATAAAAGGTCAAAAAAATGAACAATAAAAAATTTCGGAAGCTCTTACGAGACCCTAAACTCTTTTTCCGCGACATGTACGCCAAACGCGTAATGAAACTCAAAAAATACCTTCCCTTAAAATACGAAGGTAATAATCAATTTACAATCGTTTCAGCTGTTTATAACGTCGAAAAATACCTTGATGAATACTTTGACAGTATTGTCAAACAAAGCTTGAATTTCAAAAAACACATTCAAATCATTCTAGTAGATGATGGGTCGACCGACCATTCGGCAGAAATCATCAAACGATGGCAAGCCAAGTTTCCCCAAAATATCCATTATTTTTACAAAGAAAATGGCGGCCAGGCCTCGGCACGCAATCTGGGTTTACAACATACACAAACTGAATGGGTAGTATTTACGGACCCTGACGATTATCTTCACCCTGACTACTTCAAATCAGTAGATACTCAAATTAGCCAACATCCGTCGGCAGTAACCGTAGCTACTAACATGAAGTTTTTCTTTGAAAATCAAAATATCATTAAAGACAGTCATCCTCTAAGATTCCGTTTTAACAAAACCCACGTTATTGATGTTGCTAAGCTCGATAAATTTATCAATATGTCTGCTGCCTCAACCTTTTTCAGAGTCAGCCATATTAAAAAACAGAATTTGGTGTTTAACCACAATGTTAAGCCAAACTTTGAAGATGGCAAATTTATTGCAGACTATTTATTAGATTTGCAGGACGCAAAAGCTGTGTTTGACAGAGATGCCGTCTATTTCTATCGCAAACGTGAAAGTGGCACATCCACTTTAGATACTTCTTGGCAAAAAGTAGAAAAGTTTTCTAATGTTTTTGAGTATGGCTTCTTGCCTATGCTTCAAAACTATAAAAACCGCTTAGGGCATGTACCCTCCTCAATACAAAAAACCGCATTATATGATATGGCTTGGTATATCCAACAATTGCTTAATAGACCTGAACGTCTAGATTTGTTGGATACCAAACAAAAATCACATTTTTATGATCTAATGCAGCAGGTTTTTAATTATATTGATCAAAAAAATATTATGGAATTTGGCTTAGCGGGAGTATGGCTATTCCATAAAGTTGGTATGCTTGGAATGTTCAAACAGAGCGAGCCTCCATTCCAAATCGCCTATATTGAAAACATCGATCGTGAACGCAAACAGTTCCTTATCAGCTATTTTACCTATTTTGACCAGCCATATTCTGTGCAAGCCGATGGGCGTGATCTTATTCCTGTCTATGCAAAAAGCGTGGTCAATAAGCTAAATGAACAATTATTTGTTTACGAAAAACGTTTATGGGTTCCCTATGGTGATGTTGTAGACAACGCCAAAATTAATATTCTACTTAACAAAAAAGCAATGCGAATTTCAATTAAAGGTAAAACCTTTATGCACGGCATCGCATTAAATGAACTTATCGGTTTATTTACGCCGTCTGAAAAATACCTTTCAGACGGCAGCTGGCTTTTAATGGATAGGGAAACTAAAGCTGACGACAACGCTGAGCATTTTTATCGTTATATGATGCAGAACCACCCTGAACAAACTTGCTATTTCGTACTCAACAAAACTGCCCCAGACTGGAGCCGTCTCGAACAAGAAGGCTTCAAACTTGTAGAATTCGGCGGTAGTGAATATGAACGACATTTGCGTAAAGCTGAAAAAATCATTTCCAGTCATTTGGAAAAACACATCAACAATTATTTTGGGGATTTATACGAACACAGCAAAAAATTTGTCTTTCTTCAGCACGGAGTAACCAAAGACAATCTTTCTGCATGGACAAATAGCAAACAAAACCTACACTGTTTCATTACCACTACTGAGCCAGAAAGTCGCTCGATTAAGGCTGACTTCAATACCTACAAGCTGACCGAAAAAGAAGTAGCACTAACTGGATTTCCACGCTACGACTCCTTACTATCAAAAAATAAGCCCGACAGTCGCAAGATCCTGATTATGCCAACTTGGCGCAATAACATTGTCGGTCAAAATATCGGTACAGGTAGCAATACTCGTACGCTCAACAGTGCTTTTATGGAAACTGACTATGCCCGTTACTGGCAGGCTCTGCTTCACGACCAGCGCCTGAAGGAAATGGTAGAAACCTACGGCTACGAAGTAATTTTTGCACCACACCCAAATATCGAGCCCTATTTGGAAGTAATGAATGTCCCTACCTATATAAAAATCTGGAGTGGACTGCGTGAAACTGAAAGTATTCAGTATCTTTTCGGACGTTGCGCCGTATTGATTACCGACTACTCATCAGTAGCATTTGACATGGCCTATCTGAATAAAGCAATTATTTACTATCAATTTGATAAAGAAGCCTTCTTTTCAGGTACGCACACCTATCAAAAAGGCTATTTCTCTTACGAAACTGATGGATTTGGCCCTATTACCATCAATCAGCATGAAACGCTGGGTGAATTAGAAAACATTTTAAAATCAGGACATGCCAAACCCGAATATCTTGCTCGCATCCGCGATACTTTCCCCTTCCAAGAAGGTGGCAACTGCGAACGTGTGTATCAAGCTATTACTGCTCTTGACCATGCCGAAACCGCTGACAATATGCCGATTTTAATCAATATGATTAAGCAAGCAGAGAATCATCAAGTATGGGACTTGGCTGCAAGCCGTATCCAAACCCTGCTTGATACAGGCCGTCTGAATGCGGAAGAAACAGCTGATTATCGCCATCGTTATCTGAACGCTTTATTTGAGAGCAAACAGTTTGATACTTTGCAAAACCTGTTACCTGATTATCCCGATACCGCTGGTTACTGGCATGCGAAAATAGACTTATATATCGGTAATGCTGTTAAAGGGGCGGAATTTTTTGCTGAAAACGAGCATATAGGAACGCAAAATGATTTACTTATCTCATTGCTTGCAGCCTCATTTCACCAAGCAAAAAGGCCGTATGAAAAACTGTTTTCCCGGATAGGTACAGACTTACCCGACTCATATCAACCTTTGTTGACCGTAGCACAAAAGCTATCGGAGCAGAATTATTTTGTAGCATTGGCTTTACTGAGAATGTATATTGATAGCTTGGATGATCGCCAAAAAGGCTATCTCAAACCCGAGCTGTTGGCTTCTTACCTCTGCATGAAACTTGGCAACTTACAAGGCGCGCATCAGTATTTGGTTGCTTTTGAAAAGCACACAAAAAACGACCCAAGTTGTCGCATTGCCATTGCAAGACTTGCAAAATTACGTGGTGACTCTGAAAAATTATTTACCCAGCTTAACCGTGCCTTTGAAGAAAACTTACTCTTAATTCCTGAAGATTTAACAGTTGATTACCTGAAAAAAATGTACGCTACCGGCAACACTGACGGCGAAGGATATCTATTGGCTCAACTGCGCCAAAAATATCCTGAGAATCCGTCTTTGGCCTTGTATGAAGCTGAAAAACTTGCCCAAAACCAAGATTGGGAGTCTGTCACCAAAATATTGGCTAATTTTGCACAAACCTCACCGGAGACGGTGTATCTTTATACAACCGCTTTATGCCGTCTGAAAAATACCGAAGCAGTCAATCAGGTATTTAAAGGTATTAAGCAACTCAATACTTTTGAGTATTGGAAACTGGCTGCAGAAGTGGCCTATATCAACAGTAATAAAGAATTGTTAACAATATGCTTGACCGAGCAGCTCAATATTTTAAAACGTAACCAATAAACAAACATAGATTTTAATGGCATTCACGTGGAGCAATAAAACATGCAACATTTTTTTTCAGCAGTCGACCTTTCTCAAAATAATATTTTTGCATTCTGGGAATCTCCCAACCCCATTCCTGCTTATTTAGAGTTATGCAAAGAATCATGGATTAAAAATATTCCCAACTGCAAAATCCACATTCTGAATCACAGTAATCTGTACCAATATATCGGCGATACCTATGATCTGGAACAACTGAAATCCATCTCTTTCGCTATGCAGTCAGACATCATTTCAGCAGCCGTCCTGGAAAAGTTTGGAGGATTATTTTTAGATTTGGATTGCATTGTTACCGACAATATTTTTGATATATTCAATAAAATATCTGATACTAAATTAATTTCTTTTGGCCGACCCGACTCCAACGCAATCCATCTTGCAGTTTTATATTGTGCCAAACCTGGCAATCCTATTTTGTCAGAATGGCGCAAAACTGCTCAAGATCGTTTAATCAACAAACCCAAACAATATCCATGGAGCTATTTTGGCAATGGTATTATTAATCCCCTATTTAAAAAACCAGAATACAGCGATAGTTTTTATATCATCGACCGCACACAAAGTGGAAATATTTTAGAATCTGTTGCATTCCCTAATTCGCAAGATCCGGTTTCAGATTATAAGAAATTTTACTTTGATGAAAAGTTTGGTTTCCAACCAAATATTCTAGATAAAGTTACCTGTGGTGTTATCTCTCTACATAACTCTTGGTCGCCAACCATCTACAAAAATCTTTATGACAAAGAGACACTATTCTTGAAATCAGAGCCTATTGTTAAACTTCTATCATATGTTTTAAATAATAACACAGGGAAATCCTATATCACCTTGCCTATTTTAGAAGCACAAATCACTTCGAAATTAGACGCCAATGGGATTTCATATAAGAAAAAATATTTTAAAAATTTATTGGTTTTAGACTTTTCCGTAAACAATGTAGACTTCGCATTCGATATCAGTGAAAATCAAGCAAATTTTGATATAGACATTATTTTCCGCAACACTTCATCGGAAATATGTAAGAACTTATCCCACTTTAGAAAGATTTCCTTCAATGGCAATAAAGGCAGCCTTCTTTCAAACGCTAATGGGGAGAATATTTGGAGAGAGATCTTAAACTCTTACAATTGCATAAAAAACGATATTACACATGATAAAAAAATTAATATTAGAACAGATGCTCTGATTGATTTAAGAATGTTCAAACTTGTAAACAATTTACTAATTTTAGAAGGCATCGGCATTCTTACAGGCCAAAGTGCCAAAGAATACAGCGATATTGATTATAAATTGATCATTAAAAGCCAATCTAGCGAATTTGTGAAAAGTCTGGCAAAAGTCCATCGCCCAGATTTAACTGCAACCTACTCCTTTCACCCGAGCATTTCCTACGACAAATGTTGGTTTGCCACACCGGGCTACAAAGGCATAGACATCTCGGACATACCTCCCGGAAGCTACGAACTATTCTTAAAAATCAAAATCAACGGCTTTGATACGACTTTCGTACTTAAATCTCAAAAACCGGTTTACTTTGAACATGAAATAGTGGACTTTTATTTTTCTGAGCAAGGCAATCGGCTAATTATTAAACAAGATTTGAAAAATGCTCATTTAGGCACGGTAGATGTGTTTTATGTACCTAAAAAATTTAAATCTGAAAAAATCAGTGTAACCGGTTATTATCAAGATGAATTCAACAACATTATTGAAGCACCATCAGGCCTGCATAATGTACAAGTCCAATTTTTCGGTAAAAATAATCGTGTTGTGCTACACAACAACTCAGCCTTAAAAAATACTTTTATTGAATTTAAAGGCAATAACGGAACCTTCAGCATTGGAGAAAAAGCCGGTATTTTCGGCACATTTCGTGTTGGCCATGATTGCAACATTAAAATTGGTAATGGCGTAACTAGCACCAATCCCGTTTATGTAACTTGTGCCGAAAAAACCAATATCCATATCGGCAATGATTGTATGCTGGCTACCAACAACCAAATCCGTACCGATGATTCGCATGGTATCTATGATTTAGACACCGGCAAACGACTCAACCGTTCCAAAGATATTTTTATCGGTGACCATGTGTGGCTAGCCTATGGTGCAACCGTGTTAGGTGGTGCACATATTGGTAGCGGTTGTGTGTTGGGGGCATTTTCTCTAGCCAAGAAACAGTTTCCTGAAAACTGTGTACTGGCTGGTGTGCCTGCAAAAGTGATGCGTGAAAATATTTTCTGGAAACGCCCTCTTTTGCTCAATAATCCATACGCAGAAGATGAAATTGCTTATCCGGATATATAAGAAATCCTAGCGTTGTTTACACTTTTCCTTTTCTGCCTGAAGATCAATTTTAGGATTTTAGGTATTGTTAAAAATGACGAATGGCACGACAACATAGTTCTTGATAATCCGAAATCCTAAAACAATCCTTTCAGGCAGAAGATAAAAGCCGTTTTGCATAAGAGTGTAAGCAACCCAACAATTTCCAACTGAAACAATTCGTATAATTTATACTTTTAAATATAGATAGGTCGTCTTGAACACTTTCAGACGGCCTGTTCCACAATTCTGTATAAGGAAAACGCTATGAGCATACTCGTTACCGGCGGCACGGGCTTTATCGGCTCGCACACCGCAGTTTCCCTGACTGCATCAGGCTACGATGTTGTGATTCTTGACAATTTATGCAATTCGTCTGCCAACATCCTCCCGCGCTTGGAAAAGATTACTGGCAAGTCTGTGCCTTTTTACCAAGGGGATATCCGTGATCGTGAAGTGTTGTGTCAAATCTTTGCAGAACACGATATTGATGCCGCCATCCATTTTGCTGGCTTGAAGGCAGTCGGTGAAAGCGTGGCCGAACCAATGAAATACTATGACAACAATGTGTCGGGCAGCTTGGTTTTGGCTGAAGAAATGGCGCGTGCCGGTGTATTTAAGATTGTGTTCAGCTCATCTGCTACGGTTTACGGCGATCCGGGCAAAGTGCCTTATACGGAAGATATGCAACCGGGAGATACGACCAGCCCTTACGGCACGTCGAAGTCTATGGTGGAGCGCATTTTGACGGATATCCAAAAGGCCGATCCGCGTTGGAGCGTGATTTTGTTGCGCTATTTCAACCCTATCGGTGCGCATGAAAGCGGTTTGATCGGCGAGCAGCCAAACGGTATCCCAAACAATCTGCTGCCTTATATCTGCCAAGTGGCTTCAGGCAAGCTGCCGCAATTGTCGGTTTTCGGCGATGACTATCCTACCCCAGACGGTACGGGTATGCGCGACTATATCCATGTGATGGATTTGGCGGAAGGCCATGTGGCGGCAATGCAGGCGAAAAGCGATGTTTCGGGTGTACACCTGTTTAATTTGGGTTCGGGACGTGCTTATTCGGTATTGGAAATCATCCGTGCCTTTGAGGCAGCCTCCGGTTTGACCATTCCGTTCCAAATCAAACCGCGTCGTGATGGCGATTTGGCCTGTTTCTACGCCGATCCCGCCTACACCAAAGCGCAGACCGGTTGGGAAACCAAACGCGATTTGGCGCAGATGATGGAAGACTCATGGCGTTGGGTCAGCAACAATCCAAATGGCTACGACGATTAAGTTGACCTGATACAGGCCGTCTGAAAGAGATGTTTTCAGACGGCCTCTTTATCTGAAAAACACACTTTCTGTCTGCTATAATCCGTTTATATTATTTTGACTATCCTCTGAAACTTATGAAAAAAATCCTTGTTACCGGCGGCGCGGGCTTTATCGGTTCTGCCGTTGTCCGTCATATTATCCAAAACACCCAAGACTCTGTCGTCAATGTCGATAAGCTGACTTATGCCGGCAATTTGGAATCTTTGACTGAGGTAGCCAATAATCCTCGCTATGCTTTTGAACAAGTGGATATTTGCGACCGCGCCGAACTCGACCGCGTATTCGCACAACACCAGCCTGATGCCGTGATGCACTTGGCTGCGGAAAGCCATGTCGACCGCTCTATCGATTCGGCAGGCGAATTTATCCAAACCAATATCGTCGGTACATTCAATCTGCTTGAAGCAGCCCGCGCCTACTGGCAACAAATGCCGTCTGAAAAGCGCGAAGCCTTCCGTTTTCACCATATTTCTACCGATGAAGTCTATGGCGATTTGCACGGCACAGACGATTTGTTTACCGAGACCACGCCATACGCGCCGTCCAGCCCCTACTCTGCTTCTAAAGCGTCCAGCGACCACCTCGTCCGTGCATGGCTGCGTACTTACGGTTTGCCGACCATCGTAACCAACTGTTCCAACAACTACGGCCCTTACCATTTTCCGGAAAAACTCATTCCTTTGATGATTCTGAACGCGCTTGACGGCAAACCGCTGCCCGTTTACGGCGACGGTATGCAAATCCGCGACTGGCTGTTTGTCGAAGACCACGCGCGCGCGCTGTATCAGGTTGTTACCGAAGGTGTTGTCGGCGAGACCTACAATATCGGCGGCCACAATGAAAAAGCCAATATTGAAGTCGTCAAAACCATCTGTACCCTGCTGGAAGAGCTTGTTCCTGAAAAACCGGCCGGCGTGGCACGTTATGAAGATTTGATTACTTTCGTACAAGACCGTCCCGGCCATGACGTACGCTATGCCATCGACGCTGCCAAAATCGGCAGGGAGCTGGGCTGGAAACCTCAAGAAACATTCGAATCCGGCATCCGCAAAACAGTGCAATGGTATTTGGACAACAAAACCTGGTGGCAAAACGTATTGAACGGCAGCTACCGTTTAGAGCGTTTAGGCACCGGAAAATAAGTTTTCAGACGGCCTGTTCCCATATTAGGCCGTCTGAAAATCACGCAAACACACACTACTCAGGAGAAAACCCATGAAAGGCATTATCCTTGCCGGCGGCAGCGGCACTCGCCTCTACCCCATCACGCGCGGGGTATCCAAACAGCTGCTGCCCGTGTACGACAAGCCCATGATTTACTATCCCCTGTCCGTATTGATGCTGACAGGAATCCGCGATATTTTGGTCATTACCACGCCTGAAGACAACGCCTCTTTCAAACGCTTGCTTGGCGACGGCAGAGATTTCGGCATTTCCATCAGTTATGCCGTGCAACCCAGTCCGGACGGCTTGGCACAGGCATTTATCATCGGCGAAGAATTTATCGGTAATGATAATGTCTGCTTAGTTTTGGGCGACAATATTTTCTACGGTCAATCGTTTACGCAAACATTGAAACAGGCCGCCGCCAAGACCCACGGCGCAACCGTATTCGGTTATCAGGTCAAAGACCCCGAGCGTTTCGGCGTGGTTGAATTTGACGAAAACTTCAACGCCCTGTCTATCGAAGAGAAACCGCAACATCCCAAATCCGATTGGGCGGTAACTGGCTTGTACTTCTACGACAACCGCGCCGTCGAGTTCGCCAAACAAATCAAACCGTCCGCCCGCGGCGAATTGGAAATTTCCGACCTCAACCAAATGTATTTGGAAGACGGTTCATTGTCGGTTCAACTTTTAGGACGCGGTTTCGCATGGTTGGACACCGGCACCCACGAGAGCCTGCACGAAGCCGCTTCATTCGTCCAAACCGTGCAAAACATCCAAGACCTGCAAATCGCCTGTCTGGAAGAAATCGCTTGGCGCAACGGTTGGCTTTCTGATGAAAAACTGGAAGAACTGGCGCGCCCGATGGCGAAAAACCAATACGGCCAATATTTGCTGCGCCTGTTGAAAAAATAATGTTTGAGGCCGTCTGAAACTTTTCAGACGGCCTTTAGATGAAAGATAAAACGATGAATATCATTGATACCGCCATTCCTGACGTAAAACTGCTTGAGCCACAAGTCTTCGGCGACGCGCGCGGCTTTTTTATGGAAACCTTCCGCGACGAGTGGTTTAAAACCCAAGTCTGCAACCGTACCTTCGTGCAAGAAAACCACTCCAAATCCGGCAAAGGCGTATTGCGCGGCCTGCACTATCAAACTGAAAACACACAAGGCAAACTCGTGCGCGTGGTTGTCGGCGAAGTATTTGACGTGGCTGTTGACATGCGTAAAGACTCCCCCACGTTCGGCAAATGGGTAGGCGAGATTCTGTCCGCAGAAAACAAACGCCAACTGTGGGTACCCGAAGGTTTCGCACATGGCTTCTATGTACTGAGCGATGAAGCCGAATTCGTCTATAAATGTACAGACTATTACAACCCCAAAGCCGAACACTCACTGATTTGGAATGATCCGACCGTCGGTATCGACTGGCCGCTGCAAGGCGAGCCGAACCTGTCGCCTAAAGACTTAGCAGGCAAAGTATTGGCTGAAGCGGTAACGTTTTAAAAAGTTTTAAAAATAATTCAGGCCGTCTAAAAGAATGTTCCTCTTTTCAGACGACCTACAATCCATTAATAACAATAATCGACGAAAACGCATTGTGAAAAACGCCTACATTCCCTCTCGCGGCATCCGCAAAATCCCCCATCTCTCCACCCTATTGCCTGAATTTCATATCTGCAAAGATGGGAAAGGAGCAGAGGCTGTGGTCGGCTGGGGTTTGCGCCCGACGACACACAAAGCGCGTGCGTTTGCCGCTGAGCACCAGCTTCCCTTTATTGCTTTGGAAGACGGCTTTTTACGCTCGCTCGGACTAGGCGTCTCTGGTTATCCGCCCTACTCCATCGTCTATGACGACATCGGTATCTACTACGACACCACGCGTCCTTCGCGTTTAGAACAACTGATTCTTGCCGCCCATACCATGCCGTCTGAAACCTTGGCTCAGGCGCAGCAGGCGATGGATTTCATCCTGCAACACCATCTGTCCAAATACAACCACGCGCCCGAGCTTTCAGACGATCATCCTTTACACTCCCCATCCAAACCCGGAACCGTCCTCATCATCGACCAAACCTTCGGCGATATGGCCATCCAATATGGCGGCGCAGACACCTCTACGTTTGAACTGATGTTTCAGACGGCCTTGAATGAAAACCCGCAAGCCGATATCTGGGTAAAAACCCATCCCGATGTTTTGTGCGGCAAAAAACAAGGCTATCTGACCCAACTGGCGCAGCAACACCGCGTCCATCTTTTGGCAGAAGACATCAATCCGATTTCTTTGTTGCAAAACGTCGATAAAGTTTATTGCGTTACCTCGCAAATGGGTTTTGAGGCGCTTTTGTGCGGCAAACCGCTGGCCACTTTCGGCCTGCCGTGGTATGCCGGATGGGGCGTAAGCGACGACCGCCATCCAAAAATCGACAGCCTTGTTCAAACCCAACGCCGCACCCCCCGCAACTTGCTGCAACTCTTCGCCGCAGCCTATCTACAATACAGCCGCTACCTCAACCCCAATACCGGCGAAGCAGGCAGCCTCTTTGATGTCATCGACTATCTGGCGACGGTCAAACGCAAAAACGACAAACTGCGTGGCGAGTTGTATTGCGTCGGCATGTCTTTGTGGAAACGCGCGGTTGCCAAACCGTTCTTTAACGTACCCTCTTGCCGTCTGAAATTTATCTCCTCAACCCAAAAACTGGCCGGGGCCAAACTGTCCGACGATGCACGCATCCTTGCCTGGGGCAACGGCAAAGAGGCCATCGTCCGCTTTGCCGAACAACACAACATCCCCCTACTGCGCATGGAAGACGGCTTTATCCGCTCGGTCGGACTCGGTTCCAACTTAGTACCGCCGCTGTCGCTCGTTACCGACGATATGGGTATTTACTTTAATGCCGAAACCCCGTCCCGTCTTGAACACATCCTGCAAAACCAAAACTTCGACGACCAAGACTTTCAGACGGCCTTGAAGCTGCAAAAAATGCTGACCGAAAACCACATCAGCAAATACAACGTCGGCAGTTCAGACTTCACCGCCCCGTCAACCGACAAAACCGTTATCCTCGTTCCCGGCCAAGTTGAAGATGATGCGTCTATCCGCTACGGTTCGCCCCAAATCTATCGCAATCTGGATCTACTCCGTACCGTACGCGAACGCCATCCCGATGCCTACATCATCTACAAACCACATCCCGATGTAGTCAGCGGTAACCGTATCGGTCATATTTCCCCTGAAGATGCTGCACGATATGCCGACCAAACCGCCGAGCAAGCCGATATCCTGACCTGTCTCCAATACGCAGACGAAGTTCACACCATGACTTCGCTGACCGGTTTTGAAGCCCTGTTGCGCGGCAAAAAAGTCAGCTGCTACGGTCTGCCTTTTTACGCAGGTTGGGGGCTTACCCAAGATCTGCTTTCCATTCAGCGCCGCAGCCGCAGGCTTGAGCTTTGGCAGCTGATTGCCGGCACGCTCATCCACTACCCCGACTACATCCACCCCGAAACCCATCAGGCCATCAATGCGGAAACTGCAGCCCAAATCCTGATACGTCAAAAAAATATGCAAAAAAACAACAACGGATTACATCGCGGGTATTTTGCTAAAAAATTCGGTAAAATCAAACAACTATATCGATCTTTCAAATAAACACCATCAAAGTTAACAATGCGTCATAAACCAGCTTCAATTGCGGCATCATTGCCTTTGCATCGTTAATACGCTTGGCGTATGCTTGAAAGTTCAACTCAAAACTATTACATAAAAAACAAAACCACATTGCGACATGAAACAGACCGTCCTCAAAAACAACCTGCAAAACCTGCTTGAAAGCGCAGAAAATATCCTGCTGCTTCAAAGTCCTGTCGGCGATTTTTTTCTGCGCCTTGCCAATTGGCTGACTGAAAACGGCAAAACCGTACATAAATTCAACTTTAATGCAGGCGACGACTATTTTTATCCGCCCACTCAAGCTCATACCGTTGTTTTTAACGACAACTACGATGCCTTTCCTGAATTTTTGCAAGAATACATCGTTCAACATCACATCCAGGCGGTTGTCTGCTTTGGCGACACACGCCCTTATCACGTCATTGCAAAACGCATTGCAAACGAAAACCAAGTCGGTTTCTGGGCGTTTGAAGAAGGTTATTTCCGCCCCTACTACATCACCTTAGAAAAAGACGGCGTCAACGCATTTTCCCCGTTACCGCGCCGTGCCGACTTTTTTTTGGAACAATTCCCCAAGCTGGCACAGCAAGAATACAAAGCGCCGACGCCGGTACGCGGCGGGTTTATGCCCATGGCCAAAAACGCCGTCCGTTACTATATCGAATTGTTCCGCAACCCGAACAAGTACCCGAACTACATCCACCACCGCGCATCCAATGCCGGCCATTACCTCAAACTGTGGTCGATCTCCATCCTCAAGCGTTTGAACTACTATATTGAAGACATCCAAATCGCCAAACGCGTGGAGGCGGGCAAATACGGCAAATTTTTTATTGTTCCCTTGCAGGTATTCAACGACAGCCAAGTCCGCATCCATTGTGACTTTTCCAGCGTCCGCAGCTTCCTGCTCCATATTTTGGCCTCCTTTGCCGCGCACGCGCCTGCCGATACCAACCTCATCATCAAGCATCATCCGATGGACCGCGGCTTTATCGACTACTCGCGCGACATCAAACGCTTTATCAAAAAACACCCCAAACTCAAAGGCCGTATCACTTACGTCCATGATGTCCCCCTGCCCGTTTTCCTGCGCCACGGCCTCGGCATGGTTACCATCAACAGCACCAGCGGCCTGTCCGGCCTGATTCACAATATGCCAGTTAAGGTTCTCGGCCGTGCCTATTATGATATTCCCGGCATTACTGACCAAAATACCTTGGCAGAATTTTGGAATCATCCGACACCGCCTGACAAAGAGCTGTTCCATGCCTACCGTATGTACCACCTCAACGTGACCCAAATTAACGGCAACTTCTACAGTCAGGTCTTTTTCCCCAACAAAAACACCTCCGACTCTTCTACACCAGCAACCTGACTTAGCGAAGGAAAAGTTCAGGCCGTCTGAAAAACATTTCAGACGGCCTGAAACAATCAATACCTTAGCTACTGCCATGTAAATAAAACACAAAAACCTGCATTTATCATTAACAATAAATTACAAAAACAGTATAATGACCGAGCTGTCATGAGCGCATACCGACTCAACCTGAGCTCTTTGTAACACACAAAATATGGATGTACCCCTAGGCAAAACAATATAACAAGCCAAACATCCTAAAGATAAGCCAGCAAGGCAATACACTCTGCAAAACTATACCGAGCAATATTTTTACAAAGCCCTCAACCGGTATCGCCACCCATATGCCGCAGCATCCGTCTTCCACTTTACACCCACCCGCAAACCATGACCGCCGCTCCTGATATCCTCTACCGGCAAGCCGCCGCCCTTTTGGAACAATCCAATACCGCCCAAGCCCTGCCACTGCTGCAACAGGCCGCAGAGCAGGGATATACGGAAGCTGCTTTTGTATTGGGCGACCATCTGCTGCAAAACGGTCATCCGGAGCAGGCACTTCCATGGCTGGAAGCCGCCGCGGCCCAACGCCATCCTAAGGCACTCTTTATCCTGCTGCAACAACGCGAACACAATGGTATCCCAACCGGACAGCTTCTTAACGACTACGCCTGGCTGGGTGAGCAAGGTCACCTCGAAGCCCAATTAATCCTTATGCGTTACCACGCGCAGCGCAACGATCCACAATCCCTTTACTGGGCGGAGCTTGCCGCTGCCCGATATGCCGCGCCTGCATATTACCATCTGGCACGCCATCATCAACGCCAAGGCGACGTTGCAACTGCCATCGAACAATACGAAAAAGCGGCAGCGCTCGGCGTGACTGCAGCCTGCTGGCAACTCGGTCAAATCTACTTCTACGGCACAGGTGTCAGCCCCAACCACGCACAAGCCGAACAATACCTCGAACAAGCCGCGCAAGCCGGCCACATCGCCGCACAAACCCTACTGGCCGACCTTCTTGCCGCCCAACGCAAACCCGAAGCCTTAGAATGGTATCGTCGTGCCGCCGATAAGGAGCAAGCGGAAGCACAGGCCAAGCTGGCCCAATACGCCCTGACCGGCGAACTTTCCGAGCGCGACCCATTCCAAGCGGCGCGCTATGCCAAAGCCGCTGCCGAGAAAGACCATCCCGAAGCCCTGAAAATCATGGGCGACCTCTACCGCTACGGCCTCGGTATCAAAGCCGACAACCATATTGCGCATGATTACTACCACCGTGCCGCCGCACTGGGTTCTGCCTCCGCCGCACAAAAACTCATCAGCGACGCCGCGCTGTACCATCCGCAACAATACGAACAAATCAAAACAGCCGCCCTGCAACAGCAACAAACTGAAACCATCTACCGTTTGGCGGAAGCACAAGCCCACGCCATCGGCTGTCCTGCCGACTACAATGCCGCGCGCAAAAATTACATGGAAGCGGCCGAGTTCCATCATAAAAATGCGGCGGCAGCCTTAGGTCGCATCTACCATTACGGCCTCGGTACAGCGCAAGACCCTCGGGCGGCTGCACACTGGTACGCCATCGCTGCCGAACAAAACCACCCTTCCGCCCAATACCACCTCGCCTGTTTTTACTATCACGGACAAGGTGTCGGCTGTCATGTTCCGACCGCCTGCTACTGGCTGCAGGCCGCCATCAGCAACGGCCACACTTCGGCCGAATCTTTAACATCCCTATTAGAACAATGGCGCCGCGAAGCGCATCATGCCATCGGACAAAAGGCCGTCTGAAAAGATTTACACTCGCATTTTTTGACAAACTTTAACTATTCCCCTAATATTTGCCAGTTATTTTTCACGGACACATCATTGTTTTCATTTCTTTCTGAAAACACCTTGTCCGCGCATCAATACCATGACACTCGGCGGATAACGCCAAGCGTTGAAACACACTACATCCGGAACAAAAACGGATGCTCGGAAAAACATTTCTAGGAGGTGAAACAACATGGAATGGGAATTCAACAGTTATTACACACTGATTGCCGCCACGCTCGTGTTGCTGGTTGGTAAATTTCTGGTTCAAAAAATCAAATTCTTAAGAGACTTCAATATTCCCGAGCCGGTCGCCGGCGGTTTGATTGCCGCTATCGTCCTGTTCGCCCTGCATGAAGCCTACGGCGTCAGCTTCAAATTTGAAAAACCGCTGCAAGATGCGTTCATGCTTATCTTCTTTACATCCATCGGTTTGAGCGCCGACTTCTCCCGTTTGAAAGCGGGTGGTTTGCCTTTGGTTATCTTTACCGCCGTGGTGGGTGCATTCATCATCGTCCAAAACTTCGTCGGTGTCGGCTTGGCGAGTGCATTGGGCTTGGATCCACTGATTGGCCTGATTACTGGTTCGATTACCCTGACCGGTGGTCACGGTACCGCCGGCGCATGGGGTCCTGACTTTGAAAGCAAATTCGGCCTGACCGGCGCAACCGGCTTAGGTATGGCTTCTGCAACATTTGGTTTGGTATTCGGCGGTTTGATCGGCGGTCCTGTTGCACGCCGTCTGATCAACAAAATGGGCCGTAAACCTGTCGTCAAAACTGCCAAATCCGACGACAACGATGCTGCCGACGACATCTTCGAACAAGCACAGCGTACCCGCCTGATTACTGCCGAGTCTGCTGTCGAAACCCTGGCTATGTTTGCCGGCTGTTTGGCATTTGCCGAAATCGTGGATGGCTACGACAAAGCCTTCTTCGACTTGCCTAAATTCGTATGGTGTCTGTTTGCAGGTGTGGTCATCCGCAACGTCCTGACTGCCGCTTTCAAAGTCAATATGTTTGACCGCGCCATCGACGTATTCGGTAACGCTTCCCTGTCGCTCTTCCTTGCCATGGCTCTTCTGAACCTGAAACTGTGGGAATTGACCGGTCTGGCAGGCCCTGTGACCATCATCTTGGCCGTACAAACCGTCGTGATGATTCTGTACGCCACTTTCGTTACCTACGTCTTCATGGGTCGCGATTACGACGCTGCCGTATTGGCGGCAGGCCACTGCGGCTTCGGTTTGGGTGCCACCCCAACTGCCGTTGCCAACATGCAGTCTATTACCCAAACTTTCGGCCCGTCACACAAAGCCTTCTTGATTGTACCTATGGTTGGCGCCTTCTTCGTTGACTTGCTCAACGCCGCCATCCTCTCCGGCTTTGTCAGCGTCATCAAAGGCTGATACTTCTGACATAGAAAAGCACTTGCCGCATTTACTTGCTGCAAGTGCTTTTGTTATGATAAGCACGTCAGGCCGTCTGAAAGGCCGTCACCTTCAGGAGTACCCATGTACAAAAAAACCGCTTCCATATTGATTTTAAGCACGATTCTGCTTGCTGCATGCAGCAAAGAAGAGCCCAAAGCCGCGCTTGATTGCGCCCAACCGGCCACACTGCAAAACATCCGTACCACCATCGAAGACACCCTCAAACAACAAGCGCGCTCCTTTGCCCGCAATGACAACCGCCAATTCGTCGATGCCGACAAAATCATCGCCGCCGGCCTCGAATTAGAAACCCTGTTTGAAGACCCCAAAGAAACCGAAGACAACGGCAAAGCCATCTGCCGCGCCAACCTCAAAATCCGCATTCCCGACACCATCCTCAAAACGGCCATAGACAACAGCCCGCTGATTTACGGCAACACTCCGTTGTCTGACATGCTCGAACAAAAACTGATGGGCAGCAACCTGACGTTTGAAAACAACACGTTCAGCACCACCCTGCTCTACACTCCCGACAAAGACGGCAAACCGGTTCTCGAAGACAACACCCTGAGCACCACGGCCCAAACCCTTTCCGCCACCCTGCTGCCCTACGGCGTGAAAAGCATCGTCATGATAGACGGCAAGCCTGTATCAAAAGAGCAGGCCATCAAGCTGCTGCAAAACCAAAACACAGAAGAGCCGCCGACTGTCAATCCGCAAGACATCCTCGAAAACAACGCCGCCAGCCAAGCCGTCGGCTTGACCGATGATGACGATAATTCAGACTACGAAGTCCTGCGCCCTGACCGTGAAACTCCGCGCAACGAGCCGCCCGGCCTCAGCCAAAGCGAACTCGACAACGCGCGTGCGCAAAACCGTCAGGCAGACAGCGAGATCAACGACCTCTGGGGCGGCATGGACAGCGATGTCAAACAACAAATCCTCGGCGAACAACGCGCCTGGATTCAAAGCAAAAAACTCAACTGCCAACAAGCAGCCGCGTCCGCAGACAGCGCCGCACAAGCAGAATACCTGCGCCTGCAGTGTGAAACCCGTATGACCCGCGAACGTACGCAATACCTGCGCGGCTATTCCATCAACTAAAACCGATAAGGCCGTCTGAACATTCAGACGGCCTACAAGAAAGCACATCACATCATGCAATACCGAATCCACCGTGAAGGCGATGCCCCAAACACACCATCTTCAGCCTCCACACCTGTTGACAACTGGGAGCGCAACACCCTGCGCGAAGTCCTCCTCGCCGCCTACCAAGAACAGCGCCGCGCCCGCATTTGGCGCAATATCTGGCGCGGCGTCGCTGTCCTCATCTTCCTCAGCCTGATCTTCGGCTTTGCAGAAGAAGAAGGAAAAACCACGAGCATCCACGCCCGCGGCGAACACACCGCCGTTATCGACCTGACCGGCGAAATCGGCAACGACATCGACGACCAAGTCCAAATCCTGCGCGACAGCATGGAAGCCGCCTACGAAAACGGCAACGCCAAAGCCATCATCATCCGTGCCAACAGCCCCGGCGGTTCGCCTGTCGTGTCCAACACGGCCTTTAACGAAGTCCGCCGCCTCAAAGCCGAACACAAAGACATCCCGGTCTACCTCGTTGCCGAAGACATGTGCGCTTCCGGCTGCTACTACATTGCCGCTGCAGCCGACAAAATTTACGCTGACCCTTCCAGCATTGTCGGCAGCATCGGCGTAATCGGCGGCGGTTTCGACTTTACCGGCCTGATGGACAAAGCCGGTGTCAAACGCCGTCTGAAAACCGCCGGCAGCAACAAAGGCATGGGCGACCCTTTCACGCCTGAAACACCGGCACAAACCCAAATTTGGGAAAGTATGTTGGGCGATATCCACCAAGAATTTATCAAAGCCGTCAAACTCGGCCGCGGCGCAAGGTTGAAAGACAAACAGTATCCCGATGTTTTCAGCGGACGCATCTACACCGGCAAAGAAGCCAAACAGGTCGGCCTGATTGACGACTTCGGCAGCATTTACAGCGTCGCCCGCGATGTCGTCAAAGCCCCCGAGCTGGTCAACTACACGCCGCAAGACGATTTCAGCAAAATGCTCAGCCGCCGCTTTGGTGCGGAAGTGAAGGCCAAAGTCAAAGAAACTTTGTCTGAAATTTGGTAAACCAAAAAACCAAAAGGCCGTCTGAAACCCAAAACATGGGGCTTCAGACGGCCTTTTTATATGGTTTTTAAAATAAAACGCTGATTATTGTCCAAACATCCATCGACTTCATCAAATCAGCAGGCAGATGCTCCCTGATGATGCTTTTATGGGAACACATTACGCCTGCAAACGATTAAACCTCCACGCTTCAGACGGCCTGCTGCATATTGTGCGCCATATCAAGCGCGGCGCGGACGGCGGTAATCAGGCTGCCGGAATCGGCTTTGCCCGTACCGGCCAAGCTCAAGGCCGTGCCATGATCGACGGAGGTGCGGATAAAGGGCAGGCCGAGGGTGATGTTCACGCCTTCGCCGAAACCGGCGTATTTGAGTACCGGCAGCCCTTGGTCGTGATACATGGCGAGGACGGCATCGGCATCTTTGAGCAGGAAGGGTTGGAACACGGTATCGGCCGGATAAGGGCCGCGTGCGTCTATGCCTTCGGCCTGCAGGGCATGAAGTGCCGGAATAATGGTGTCAATTTCTTCGTGTCCCAAATGGCCGCCTTCGCCGGCGTGGGGATTAAGGCCAGTAACGAGGATGACCGGATTGGCTATGCCGAACTTATGGCGCAGGTCGTGTTCAAGAATGCGGACAACCGACTCGATTAAAGGCTTCGTGATGGCAGCGGAAATGTCTTTCAGCGGTAGATGGGTGGTCACCAATGCCACGCGCAGGCCGCCGCCGGTCAACATCATGACAACTTGTTTGGTATGGCTTTTTTCGGCGAGGTATTCGGTATGGCCGCTGAAAAAGCCGTTGCCTGCGTGGGCATCGTTGATGATGCCTTTATGCAGCGGCGCGGTAACCATACCGGCAAACAGGCCGTCTGAAATGCCTTGATACGCTGTATCCAGCAGCCGGAGGACATACGCGGCATTGGCAGGATTGAGCTCGCCCGCCCAACACTCGGCATCTAAAGAAATATGCAGAACTTCAAGTTCGCCCTTGGGCAACGGATCAGTAGCTTGGGTTTGGAAGTCACGCAGGATGACGGATTTGCCGAGCTGTTCGGCCCTTTGCGCCAACAGGTTTTTGTCGCATAAAACAACGGGGCGGCAAGGAAGGTCGGCGAAAGCCAAATCGAGGCAGATGTCGGGGCCGATGCCGGCCGGTTCGCCGGAAGTGATGGCGAGAATGGGAGCAGTCATGGTGTTTCTCGGTATGGTTTACAGTATTTAGACAACGTCAGGCAAAATGCCTGCCCTACTTTTGCAGATTAACACAAATACAAAAAGGCCGTCTGAAAACAGTTTTTGCTTGGTCAAACTGTTTTCAGACGGCCTTGGCTGTTTACCGTTTTACACTTAAGAACGGCGGCCGATCATGCGGTATAAAACATCGTGGCCTTGAATGCGGTGAACGACAACCATGACGATGTGGCCGGCGACAAGCGCGAAGAGCAGCCAGCCGAGTTTGCCGTGCGCCATATTGCCGAGATTGGACATCCATTCGATTTTCTCTGGCGAACCCTGCATCACTTCGACACCGAATACTTTCAACGGGCCGCGACCGCCGCCGTATTGGCGGATCATGCCGATAACGGGAACAGCGAGCATGAGGACGTAAAGGGCAAGATGGCCTGCTTTTGCGGCAAAGCTGTCGGCGGCAGGGCGTTTGGACGCATTGAGCAAAGCCCAAACAATGCGCATGGCAATCACCAGCAGCGTGATGAAACCGATGGATTTATGCACGCCGAAGAGCGATTTGACCCATTCTTCGCCATCGTAGATGGTCCAAACGGTAATGGTGGAGAGGATGCCGATGAAACCGAGTACGGTCAGCCAATGCAACGCGCGCGCAACGGCATCGTAGGTTTGTGGGCGTGTAGTGGTCATAATGTTTCCTTGTTTTTGATTTGTTTGGTTTTTTGAATCGGCGGCATTGTAACAAAAATGCCCAACTGATTATGTTGCCTTTTTGAAGAGATTTCGTAAATATTTGAAAAATTTGAAGAAATGGCGGTTTTATCCGTCAGGCTGCCCGGGCCGTCTGAAAACAAGGGCAGGAATACCACCTTCTATGTCGAACTCGGGCTAAAATAGGCGTTTTTATTCTCGGGTACGCATCGATGCAGGTTTGGATTCGGCGGTTTGCGCTGTTGCTTCTGCCTTTGGGTTTCTTGGCGGTCATGGTGGCCGCGCCTTTGCTGTCGCTGGCGTTTTACGACGGCGAAGGCGCTTGGGCGGAAGTGGTGGCTGATGACTATATGCGCCTGCGCTTAGGCTGGACAGTGGCGCAGGCGGTTTTGACCTGTGTCTTGGTCACGGCTTTGGGCGTACCTGCGGCGTGGGTGCTGGCGCGGATGGACTTTGCCGGACGGCGCACGGTTTTGCGCCTACTGATGCTACCTTTCGTGATGCCGACTTTGGTCGCGGGCATGGGCGTGCTGGCCTTGTTTGGCGCACACGGCATGCTGGCTTCAGGTTGGCAGGACACGCCGTGGCTGCTGATTTACGGCAACGTGTTTTTCAACCTGCCGGTTTTGGTGCGCTCGGCGTATCAGGGATTTGTGCGTGTGCCACAGGCGCGGTTGCTGTCGGCGCAATCTTTGGGCGCGGACGCGTGGCGGCGGTTTGTCTGGGTCGAATGGCCGGTAGTTCGTGCGTGGGTTGCCGGTGGCGCGTGTCTGGTGTTTTTATATTGTTTTTCAGGCTTCGGGCTGGCCTTGCTGCTCGGCGGCGAACGTTTTGCAACAGTGGAAGTGGAAATCTACCGGCTGGTGGCGTATGAGTTGGACATGGCGCGTGCGTCGGTGTTGGTGTGGCTGGTGCTGGCGGTTACGGCGGCGGCAGGCGGTTTGTATGCGTATTGGAGCAGGCGCGTGACTGTGGATAAGTCGGTCTCGCCTTTGCCTCCGCGTGCGCCGATATGGGCTTGGGAAAAATGGCTGACGGCAACGGTATTGGCCATGTTGGCAGTATGCTGCCTGCTGCCTTTGGCGGCGGTGTGGCTCAAGGCGGTATCGGCAGGCTCTTCGTGGGCAGTCTTGCTGGAAGCGCAAACGTGGGCGGCGGTGTGGAATACCGTCCGTTTCTCTGCGGCAGCGGTGGCGGCGGCAACGGTTTTAGGCGTGCTGTATGCGGCGGCGGCACGGCAAATGGCGTGGTTGCGCGCGCTGATGTTTTTGCCGTTTATGGTGTCGCCTGTGTGCATCGCGTTCGGCGTATTGCTGCTCTATCCGCAGTGGACGGCTTCGCTGTGGCTGCTGACGGCGACTTACGCGCTGTTGGCGTATCCGTTTGTGGCCAAAGACGTACTGGCCGCGTGGGACGGTTTGCCCAAAGATTACGCGGCGGCGGCGCGCACCATGGGCGCAAACGGTTTTCAGACGGCCTGTTATGTAACCGCGCCTTTATTGAAACCGGCCTTGCGGCGCGGTCTGACTTTGGCTTCGGCAACGTGTATCGGAGAATTTGCGGCCACATTATTCCTGTCGCGCCCCGAATGGCAGACGCTGACTACTTTGATTTACGATTATCTCGGGCGCGCCGGTGCGGACAATTACGGACGGGCGATGGTGTTGACGGCGCTATTGACCGCTTTGGCTTTGACGGCGTTTTTGCTGGTGGACGAAGCGGAAGGACAAAAGGCCGTCTGAACATGATCTGCTTAAATTCCCTTCACATTCACCACACTATTGCCGCGCCTTGTATCGAAAATTGATTGAATCCGCTATATAATTTGTTTTTAACCGCACTCAACACGCCCCTATCATGACCGATTTTGACACCAAACGCCTTGAAACCCAAGCCATGCTGGACAATGCCGACTTGCTGTTTGACCAAGAAAAATGCCGCGCGGCCTTGCAAAAAGTTGCCGACGACATCACCCGCGACTTGGGCGGCAAATATCCCCTGCTCCTGCCTGTGATGGGTGGTGCGGTGGTGTTTACAGGGCAGCTGTTGCCGCTGTTGCGCTTCCCTTTGGACTTTGACTACGTCCATGTTTCCCGCTACGGAGACAAACTCGCAGGCGGCGCGTTCAACTGGAAACGCATGCCCGACCCCGAGCAAATCAAAGGCCGTCATGTAGTCGTTTTGGACGATATTTTAGACGAAGGCCACACCATGGCCGCCATTCAGGAAAAACTGTTGAAAATGGGCGCGGCAAGCTGCCGTGCGGCCGTGTTTGCCAACAAACTGATCGACAAAGAAAAACCAACCAAAGCCGATTATGTCGGTTTGGACGTGCCCAACCGCTACGTCTTCGGTTACGGCATGGATGCCGCCGGCTGTTGGCGCAACCTCGGCGAAATCTACGCCTTAAACAATAAATAAAACAAAGGCCGTCTGAAAAATCTTCAGACGGCCTCAACCCCAATAATAGGAACACATCATGATAGGTTTGTTAATCATTACACATGAAACCATAGGTGAAGCCTATCGCGGTTTGGCCGACCATTTCTTTCCCAACGGCTTCCCCGAAAATCTCCACATCCTCGGCGTACAGCCCGACGAGGATCAAAACGACATCATCAACAACGCCATCGCCGCATTGCAGGAATTTCCCAACAACCGCGGCGTGCTGATCATGACCGACATCTTCGGCGCAACCCCATGCAACGCCGCACGCCGGCTGGTGCGCGAAAACAAATCCGCCATCCTGACCGGCCTCAACGCCCCGATGATGATTAAAGCCATCCAATACTCATCACAAGCCGAAAACCTCTCCGACTTCACCGAAACCGTCAAAGAGGCCGCCATCCGGGGCATTTTCGCCATTACATCCGCACCTGAAGACCTGGTGTGCAAAGAACACGGCTAAGGCCGTCTGAAAACATTCACTTTACGAACATTACATTTAGGGGACATCCATGCTCAAACAAGAAATCGAAATCATCAACAAACTCGGCCTGCACGCGCGCGCCTCCAGCAAATTCACCCAAACCGCCTCCCAATTCCAAAGCGAAGTCTGGGTCACCAAAAACGGCAACCGCGTCAACGGCAAAAGCATCATGGGCCTGATGATGCTGGCCGCCGCCAAAGGCACCGTGATTGAGCTGGAAACAGAAGGCGCAGATGAAGCCGCCGCCATGCAGGCGTTGACCGACCTCATCAACGACTACTTCGGCGAGGGCGAATAATGAGCATCGTCCTACACGGGGTGGCCGCGGGCAAAGGCATTGCCATCGGCCACGCCCACCTCATCACGCGCGGCACAACGGAAGTCCCCCAATACGACATCGATCCCGACAAACTCGATGCCGAAGTTGCCCGTTTCGACAACGCCATCAAAGCCACGCGCAAAGAATTGGAACAGCTGCGCGGCGCAATTCCCGAAAACGCCCCGACCGAATTGGGCGCGTTCATCTCCCTGCACCTGATGCTGCTGACCGACGTCACCCTCTCGCGCGAACCCATCGACATTTTGCGCGAGCAGAAAATCAACGCCGAATGGGCATTAAAACTGCAAAGCGACAAGCTTGCCGCCCAGTTCGACAGCATCGACGACGACTACCTGCGCGAACGCAAACAGGACATGCTCCAAGTCGTCCGCCGCATCCACAACAACCTTGTCGGCCAGAGCAACGAAATCAACCTCGCCGGCAACCTGTTTGACGACACCGTCCTCATCGCGCACGACCTCTCGCCTGCCGATACCGTATTGTTCAAAGAGCAGCACATTACCGCCTTCGTAACCGATGCCGGCGGCCCGACCAGCCACACCGCCATCTTGGGCCGCAGCCTCGACATCCCTTCCGTCATCGGCCTGCACAACGCCCGCAAACTCATCACCGAAAACGAAATCGTCATCGTCGACGGCATCAACGGCGTCCTCATCATCGATCCCGACGAAGTCGTCCTCAACGAATACCGCCGCCTCGCCCGCGAATACCGCAGCCACAAGCGCGAACTCAACAAAATCAAAAAAACCGCCGCCACCACGGCCGACGGCATCAACATTGAGTTGCTCGCCAACATCGAATCCGCCGAAGACATCAAAGCCCTGCACAACTTCGGCGCAGACGGCGTCGGCCTGTTCCGCAGCGAATTCCTCTACCTCAACCGCGACAACATGCCGACCGAAGACGAACAATACGAAGTCTATGCCGGCATCGTCAAAAAACTCAAAGGCAAAAACATCACCATCCGCACCGTCGATTTGGGCGTCGATAAAAATCCGCGCTGGTTCGGCCAAAACAGCACACCCAACGGCAGCCTCAACCCCGCACTCGGCCTGACCGGCATTCGCCTGTGCCTCGCCGAGCCGGTCATGTTCCGCACCCAAATGCGCGCCATCCTCCGCGCCGCCGCCCACGGCCCCGTACGTATGATGTGGCCGATGATTACATCCATTTCCGAAGTGCGCCAATGCCTTATCCATCTGGACACGGCCCAACGCCAGCTGACCGAACGCGGCGAAACCTTCGGCCCGGTCAGCATCGGCTGCATGATTGAAATCCCGTCCGCAGCCATGACCGTCGGCAGCATCCTCAAGCTCGTCGATTTCATCTCCATCGGCACCAACGACCTGATTCAATACCTCCTGTCGGTCGATCGCGGCGACGACAGCGTCAGCCACCTCTACCAACCCGGCCACCCTGCCGTCCTCAAAACGCTGCAACACATTATCCGCACGGCAAACCGCATGGAAAAAGGCGTGTCCATCTGCGGCGAAATGGCCGGCGATACCGTCTTCACCCGACTGTTGCTCGGCATGGGCTTGCGTCGCTTCTCCATGAACCCCAACAACCTGCTTTCGGTTAAAAACATCATCCTGCACAGCCACACCGGCCATCTCGAAAACGATGCCGCCAAAATCCTGCGCTGCGAAGACCCGGAAAAAGCCGAAAAACTGATTAAAATCCTCAACCAAAGCGAACAGGCGGAATCACAGGCCGTCTGAATCTCTAAAAAGGGCGTGTTTCGATACACGCCCTTTTTATTTGTCCCCATTTTTAGTTTATGCCCGATTCTCCCTCAAGCCCTCTTCTTCCCTATTTCGCCATTTCAAAAACCAACCTTTTTCACTTTTCCCAAACACTGCTTACAGGCCGTCTGAAAAATATAGGACGCAAGTGAAATAAAACTTTTATGCCTCCACCAAAGGCCGTCTGAACCCTGATTGCAAGGTTTCAGACGGCCTTGTTTTCAACCGAATACCTTTTATTTTTTTTGCAATAAAAAACCCTTTACCGATCCATTCCAGCTACTGCCCACTATGGCTTTAGGTACCCCATATCATTCCTTTTTACTAGGTCTTCAGTACACCAAAGCCCTATATAAACACTATCCCTTCGTTTTAATGATGAAACTTTTTATTTCGAAATATGTCTATCCCTACATTCACTTGAAAAAAGATTCAATACCTTGTAAATTTATAAAAAGATAGTAATTATCATCATATTTTAAAGGAATGATTCATGAGATTTACGCAACTTTCTGCTTTGATTGCCGCCGCCGCTTTATCAGTCAGCTCCGTATCCGCTTTTGCCAAACCCGTTCAGCTGACCGATATCCTCGGCCGTAAGGTAACTGTCGACCTGCCTGCCAAGCGCGTGGTGTTGGGCTTCTACTACCAAGACTACATGGCCATCGGCGGCAAAACCGCGCTGGACAACGTCGTCGGTTTCTCCAAAGCAGTTTGGGCCGACTGGGCGCCGCCAAGCTGGGCGGCATTCAGCAAAGCCGTGCCTAAACTGAATCAGCTGACCGACGTGGGCGAAGTGGAAGTCGGCACTTTCTCGATTGAGAAAGTATTGGCGCTGAAACCCGATTTGCTGGTTTTGGCCGAATGGCAATACAAGGCTTTGGGTTCCGATCTCGACCGCATCAACAAGGCCGGCATCCCCATCGTCGTGTTGGACTACAACGCGCAAACGGTGGCCAAACACGTCCAATCGACCAAGCTTATCGGCACGCTGACCGGCCAGCAGCAAAAAGCCGACAAACTGGCGGCAGACTACAAACGCGTTGCCGACACCATCCAAGCGCGCGTGCAAAAAGCCAACCTGCCCAAGCCTAAAGTCTATATCGAGTTCGGCAACAAAGGCCCTGCCGAACACAGCGTTACCTTCGGCAAAAGCATGTGGGGTTCGATGGCGACACTGGTCGGCGGCAACAATATCGCCGCTTCTTCGGTCGAATTCTACGGCCCGATCAATCCTGAAAAAGTCCTCGCCGCCAAACCCGACGTGATCGTGATTACCGGCCGCGAAACCGAATTGAAGAAAAACCCTGCCGCCATGGTGATGGGCTGGGGCATTCCAAAAGCCGAAGCGGAAAAACGCTTGGCAGGCTTTGCCAAACGCGCCGGCTGGGCCAACCTGCCTGCGATTAAAAACAACCGCCTCTACGCCGCCTACCACGCCAACTCGCGCACGCTGTCCGACAGCGCGTCGATTCAGTTTATGGCCAAAGCGATTTATCCGCAGTTGTTTAAGGATTTCAACCCTGAGAAGACCTATCTGGACTTCTACCGCCAAAACCTGCCCGTCGTACCGAACGGCACGTTCTACCTCTATCCGAAAGGACAATAAGGTAATTTAGATTTTCAGACGGCCTTTTAAATCGGAAGGCCGTCTGAAATTTTTGCGGAAGAAAAAGGCAAACCTGTTTCTCCCCTTTCACAACACTCTTTTTTAAAGGTTTGAAACATGAATGATTCGGTTGTCGCCGAGATTGTGAAAAACCAGCGCAAGTTGGAAGGCAAGCGTTGGTTGATTGTGTTGATGTTTTTAGTCATCGCGGCGGTCAGTTTCCTATTCGACATCGCCACCGGCCCTGCGATGACGGACACGCTGCCCGTCGGCGAAGTGGTCAATGTTTTGCTGGGCAAACCCGAAGTCGATGAAATGAACCGCCTGATTGTGATGGATTTGCGCCTGCCGATTGCGGTGATGGCCTTGGTGGTCGGCGCGGCTTTAGGTGTCGGCGGTGCGGAAATTCAAACGCTCCTGAACAACCCGATGGCCAGCCCTTATACGCTGGGCTTGGCGGCGGCGGCGGGTTTGGGCGCGTCGGCGGTGATTGCGTTCGGCGGTTTCGGGCTGCCTGAAACGGTCGCCGTTCCCATCGGTGCGTTTGTGATGACCATGCTGGCTTCGGGCATCTTGTTTCTGTTTGCCTCGGCACGCCGCTTCAACTCGGCGATGTTGGTGCTGGTGGGGATTGCGCTGTTGTTTCTGTTTCAGTCGATTTTGTCGCTGATTCAGTTTATCGCCGCGCCTGAGATTTCGCAGCAGATTCTGTTTTGGCTGTTCGGCAGTTTGAACAAGGCAACTTGGGAAACAGTCATCGTTACGGCGGCAGTTACGGCGGTATGCGTGTTTCTGCTTTCGCGCGATGTGTGGAAGCTGACTGCGCTGCGCTTGGGCGAAGAACGCGCCGTCGGGCTGGGCATCAATCTGCAATTTTTACGCCTGAAAACGCTGGTGTTGGTGGCGGTAATGACGGCGACGGCCATCAGTTTTGTCGGCGTGATCGGCTTTATCGGCTTGGTTGCGCCGCATGTGGCGCGGATTCTTTTGGGCGAAGACCAACGTTTCTTCCTGCCCGGCGCGATGCTGGCAGGGGCGGCGTTTTTGTCGGTCGCCAGCGTGTTGTCCAAGGTGATTATCCCGGGCGCGCTGTTTCCGGTGGGGATTGTTACGTCGTTTGTCGGCGTGCCGTTCTTCTTCTGGATTGTATTAACGAAACGATAGGCCGTCTGAAATGTTGAAACTTGAAAACGTACACATCCGGCGCGGCGATTATGTAGTCGCCGACAATATCGATTTGACGCTGGAACAAGGCAAAGTCTATTCCGTGCTCGGCCCCAACGGCACGGGAAAATCCTCGCTGATGAAAACGATTTTCGGCGAAGTAGCACACAAAGGTACCATCCGCTACGGCGACGAAGTGTTGAGCAAAATCCACCTGCAAAGCTGGCGCAAACGCATAGGTTATATGCCGCAGGACACCGCCGCCGAAGCCTCGCTGACCGCGCTGGAAGTCGTGTTGCTCGGCCGCATGGACGCGCTGCACATGCACGTCGGCGACGAACTACTGCACGAAGCCGCAAGTATCATGGCGGAGCTGGGCATCGGCCATCTGGCGCACCGCGACGTCATGCGGCTTTCCGGCGGACAGCGGCAGCTCGTCATGTTTGCCCAAGTCATGCTGCGCCGTCCCGAAATCCTGATGCTGGACGAACCGGTCAGCGCGCTGGATATGCACCATCAGCTCAATCTTTTGGAGCGCGTGGTGCAATACACGCACGAACACAATCTGGTTACGCTGATGGTCTTGCACGATTTGAGCCTCGCCGCGCAATTTTCAGACGGCGTGATTCTGCTCGGCGAAGGCAAAGTACAGGCGCAGGGCGCGCCGCAGGACGTATTGCAGGCGGACATAATCGGCAGGCTGTATAAAGTGGACATCGAGCTTTTATACTGCAGCAAAGGCCTGCCCGTTATCCGCCCGATGCGGAAGAGTGCGTAACTTAACCGCTCCTGAAATGTCGGATTTGAGCATCCGGCCTGCGAACTCCCTGCAACTTATCCCCTCTCCCGCGAGAGAGGGTTAGGGAGAGGGCGGTAAACCCAAGGCTTGCCTCTCCGACTCATCAGCCCGCACCATATTTTTTATCCTTAGAAAGGACTTTCTCCATGAAAAAATCCCTCTTCCTCCTGATGCTGACCGCCTCCCTTAGCGCATACGCCGCCAACCACGAAGTCAAAATGCTCGACAACGGCAAAGACGGCAGCATGGTGTTCGAGCCCGGCTACGTCAACGCCAAAGTCGGCGACACTGTTACCTTCAAAGCCGCCAACAGTGGCCACTGGGTACAAAGCAAAGCCCTGCCCGAGGGCGTTGCCGACTTCCTCTCCGAAGACGGTAAAGACTTCACCCTCAAACTCGACAAAGAAGGCGTGTACGTCTACACCTGCCCGCCGCACCGCATGATGAACATGAGCGGCGTGATTCAGGTCGGCAAACCGGTGAACAAAGCCAAAGCACAAGCCGTTGTCGATGAAATGGAAAACC
This sequence comes from Neisseria sp. HMSC078H04, assembly GCF_001838135.1. NCBI lineage: Bacteria > Pseudomonadati > Pseudomonadota > Betaproteobacteria > Neisseriales > Neisseriaceae > Neisseria > Neisseria sp. HMSC078H04. Next base: position 146,235 of record NZ_KV835825.1, on the reverse strand, counting down.
GCGCCATGCAAAGCAAAGGCCGTCTGAAAAAATACATGGCGCAAGTGAAATAAACGCGTTTATGCCCGCATTAAAGGCCGTCTGAAACCTTTCAGACGGCCTGTTTCCTTTGCGTAAAACACGCATCAAAGCTATATCTTCCGTTTCAGTTTCCGATAAAATAGGCCTATTCCGACACAAGACCCGTAAGCATGATATGCCGCCTTTACGCCACGCTGTGGCACCTCGCCCCCTTCCTGATCCGCCGCCACCTGCGCCACCGCGCCCTCAAATCCCCAGCCTATCTCGAGCATTGGGACGAGCGTTTCGGGCAGGCGTATCCCTATCCCGTACAACGCCCGATTTGGATACACGCCGTATCCGTCGGCGAAACGCGTGCGGCCGAACCTTTGGTGCAGGCATTACACCGCCATTTTCCCGACTCGCCGTTTTTGATTACCCAAATGACGCCGACCGGCCGCACCACCGCGCAATCCCTGTTCCCCGATGCGCAATGCCGTTACCTGCCCTACGACAAATCCGAATGGGTTGCCCGATTTTTAGCCGAACACCGCCCCATCTGCGGCATTTTGATGGAAACCGAAATCTGGCCCAACCTGATGCACGGCTGCCAAGAAGCAGGCATTCCCCTCTTTTTGGCCAACGCGCGCCTCTCCGAAAAATCCCAACGCGGCTACCTCAAAATCCGCAAGTTGGTTGAGCCTGCCATGCAGACCCTCTCCGGCTGCTTTGCCCAAACCGCTGCTGATGCCGAGCGCCTGCACCTTATCGGCGCGTCCAACGTCCACGTCTGCGGCAACACCAAATACGACATCGCGCCCCCCGACGACTCGCGCCCTCTTGCCGCCGCCTTTAAAGAACGCATCGGCGCACGCCCCGTCGTCGTCTGCGCCAGCACACGCGTATACAAAGGCACAGACGAAGCCGAGCTGCTCCTCAAAGCATGGCAGGGCTACCGCGGCAATGCCTTGCTGGTCATCGTCCCGCGCCACCCCGAAAACTTTCAGACGGCCTACGATACCGCCAAATCGCTTGGTTATACCGTCCAAAAACGCAGCGACGGACAACCCGTTTCCCCCGATACACAGGTTTGGATAGGCGACAGCATGGGCGAACTTGCCGCCTACTACCTCAGCGCAGACATTGCCTTCGTCGGCGGCAGCCTCGTCGATGCAGGCTGCCAAAACATCATCGAACCCATCGCCTGCCGCGTCCCCACCCTCTTCGGCTACTCCAACTACAACTTCGCCCAAGCCTGCAAAGGTGCAGTCGAAGCCAAAGCCGCCGTCCGCGTCGAAACCGCCGAAGCCTGGTATAGAACCACGCGCCAATACCTCGACGATAAAACGCTGCGCCAACAGCTGATCAGCCACACCGAGCAATTCATTTCGCAACACCAAGGCGCCAGTGCCAAAATTGCCAAAGCGATTGCAGATTGTTTGAATCAGCGTTAAACAATAAAAAACCGCCCGTTCATGACAAACAGGCGGAAACTGAAAAACAGTTTTTTGTTTTCAACCGTTTAATTGACTAAGAGCAGGAACAGGGTTAAGATAATCCTAACGACTGTCCGCAGTCTCAGCCATGAACGACCCGTGCGAGTGGTATGTTTCATGCTTGAAACCATCCTTTCTAGGGCGGTTTCAGCACAAAGCCCCACTGCAATGGGGCTTTTTTGCTACCAGCCCCGCGATAATTATACCCAAACTTCCTAAAATCATTCCAAAAAAATTTCCACTAAAAAGGCCGTCTAAAACCCCAATGTTTTGGGTTCCAGACGGCCTTTTCTCAACCTACAAACTTAACGTCCTGCTTTCAACACGCGGCGTGCAAACACGAACATACCGAAGACAAAAAACGCCAAGCCCAGCCATTTGGCGGCCGTATCCCAGTTTTCCAAGTTCAGGGCCAAAGGCGCATCCGAACCGCCGTTGGTTACGGAGAAGGCAATGATAAACGCCATAATCACACCAATCAGGCTCTCGCCGACAATCAAACCGGCAGAGAACAACGTACCGATACGTTCCGCATTTTTCAGACGGCCTTCACGGTTTTCTTGACGGCGGGCGATGACGGATTTCAACACCGCCGCCAATACCGCACCAATCACAATCGGCATATTCACAGACGGCGGCAAGTAAATGCCCATGCCCACGGCCAATACCGGCAAAGCACGCTTGCCGCCGGAAGATTTGCGCAATGTGAAATCGACCGCAATCAATGCCACGCCGATGGCCACGCCGGTGAAAATATAATCCCATTGCAGATTGTGCGAGAAAATACCTTGGGCGATGGTGGTCATCAAAGTTGCCTGAGGCGCGGCAAGGGCTTGGGCAGCATCCATGCCTTCACGCGGCATCGCGCCGGTAAAGCCGTAGGCTTCATACAAAAGCTCCAACACAGGCGAAATCACCACAGCACCGACAACGCAGCCGACAATCAGCGCAACCTGCTGTTTCCAAGGCGTCGCTTTTACCAGATAACCCGTTTTCAAATCCTGCAGGTTGTCATTAGAAATCGAAGCCACACAAATCACAGATGCGCCGCAAAACAGCGTCAACGCCAGCAGGAATTTGCGGTTTGCCTCATCCGCCATCAGGCCGCCGGATTCGCCGACCAACAGCAACACCAGCGAAATGATAACGATAGAGACGATGCCCACACCCGAAATCGGGCTGGAAGACGAACCGACCAAACCGGCCATATAACCGCAAGCCGCGGCCACCAAAAAGCCGATAATCGAAGCCAGCAGCGTACATACAACCACCAACAGCCAAGCCAAACCGCCGGAAATATGCGAGTCGCCAATAAAGTGGAAGAAAGACACGCCCAACACCAGCATCATCGCCAACACCCAGGCAATCATCGCCTTAGGCGACAAATCCTGTTCCGTCCGCTCGGTCATCTGCGCGCCGCCGAAATTGCGGAAAGACAGGCGCATACCCTCGACCATCGGTTTCATCAAAGTCAACAGCGTCCAAATCGCCGCAATACCGATCGTACCCGCGCCGATAAAACGGACTTTTTCCTTCCACAAAGACATCGCAAAAGGAATCATCTCCATATCGGCAGGTTGCGGAATATGCGCCGACAGATAAGGCACGGCCACACCCCAGGCAATCGAAATACCCAGTAAAATCGCGATACCGCCGGTCAGTCCGACCAAATAGCCCGCGCCCAGCAAGGCCAGCGAAAAGCCCATCGGCACTTGGAACACCGACGCGCCGCCTTTAAACCAAAAGCTCGCGCTGTCGGCCACCACGCGCAAACCGCTTGCGCAAAAGCTCATCAAACCGGCCAATGCGCCGCCCGACACCAATTCCTTGATACCGCTGCCGCCTTCCTATTGGTCCGCATCATGGTCGCCGACCTTCAAAATCTCAGCCGCCGCCACGCCTTCCGGATAAGGCAAATCGCTCTTCACCACCATCGCATAACGCAAAGGCACAGTGAAAATCACGCCCAAAATACCGCCGGACATACACAGCAGCGTAGTCTGCCAAAACGGAAAGCCCGCCCAATAACCGGCCATCAGCAAACCCGGCAAAATAAAAATAATACTGGAGAGCGTCCCCGCGGCTGAAGCCTGAGTCTGCACCATATTATTTTCCAGAATATTGCTGCCTTTAAAAAACTTCAAAACCGCCATCGAAATCACCGCAGCCGGAATCGAAGACGCAAAAGTCAAGCCCACCTTCAAGCCCAAATACACATTGGATGCCGTAAAAATCACCGTAATCAACGCGCCAAGTATCATCCCCCGCAGCGTCAGTTCACGGAAACTCGCATAAGGATCAACCGCCTGTTTCATAAAAATCTTCCTGTATCAGGTAAACAATCAAATCAAAACTTTTCAGACGGCCTTTTGATGCATCCATCAGGCCGTCTGAAAAGCCTCTCTCTTACCATTTTAATGAACTATCCGATTACACGCAAAAGCCCTATTTATTTTCATTTGACGCCAAACAATAAAATCATATCGATACAGACGTTTGGGGCAGTTTGACGGTTTCAGGTAAAATAACGCCAAATTCATCAACCGTTCAGAAAGCCGCCGCCATGTATTCACTCGTCCGCCCCATCCTGTTCCGTTTCGATGCAGAAAAGGCCCATCATTTCACGCTCAACAGTTTGCGTACCGCTGAAAAACTCGGCCTGCTGCCCAAAGTGGACAGCCGCACCCGACCAACCGAGCTGATGGGTTTGCAGCTGCCCAATCCGGTCGGCTTGGCGGCAGGTTTGGACAAAAACGGCGAGTGTATCGATGCGTTTGCCGCTTTAGGTTTCGGCTTTGTCGAAATCGGCACGGTAACGCCCAAGTCGCAGCCGGGCAATCCGCAGCCGCGCCTTTTCCGTGTTCCCGAACACCAAGGCATCATCAACCGCATGGGTTTCAACAACCACGGCATCGACGCGATGATCCGCAACATTGAAAACAGCCGCTTTAAAGGCATTTTGGGCATCAACATCGGTAAAAATGCCGTTACGCCGATTGAAAACGCGGCCGACGATTATCTGATTTGCTTGGAAAAAGCCTACGCCCACGCGAGCTACATCACGGTCAATATTTCCTCTCCCAATACGAAAAACCTGCGCGCTTTGCAAGGCGGCGACGAATTGAGCGCATTGTTGGAGGCCTTGAAAAACAAACAGGCGCAACTGGCGGCCGCTCATGGCAAATATGTGCCGCTGGCGGTCAAAATCGCACCGGATTTGGACGAAGCGCAAATCGACGACATCGCCCATGTGGTCAAATCCGTGGAAATGGACGGCATCATCGCCACCAACACGACCATCGACAAATCAAGCTTGGGCAGCCATCCGCTTGCAGGCGAACAAGGCGGCTTAAGTGGCTTGCCCGTACGCGAGAAAAGCAATCAGGTGTTGAAACTTTTGGCGGAACGCATTGACGGCAAGCTGCCGATTATCGGCGTCGGCGGCATTATGAACGGCACGGACGCGGCAGAAAAAATCCGCTTGGGTGCCAGTGCGGTTCAGGTGTACAGCGGTTTGATTTATCGCGGCCCTGAATTGATTAAAGAGTGTTTGGCTGCGTTGAAATAATACTTGTCCAAAAATAAGGCCGTCTGAAATCTTTCAGACGGCCTTTTGCTATGCTTTCATTCTTCAAACAGATTGCCTTGTGCCAATAAGGTTTTGACTGGTGCGAAATCGCGGCGGTGTTCCGGCAATACGCCGTATTGTTTCAATGCGGCCAAATGTTGCGCCGTGCCGTAGCCTTTGTGCCGGTCAAACCCATATTGCGGATAGCGTTTCGCCAATTCATACATTTCCGCATCACGTGCGGTTTTGGCCAAAACCGAAGCGGCGGAGATTTCGATGATTTTACTGTCGCCTTTGACCACAGCCTCGGCAGGGACATTCAAATCTTTCGGCACGCGGTTGCCGTCTATCCACACTTTGTCGGGAGTGACCGACAGCCCCTCGACTGCGCGCTTCATCGCGGCCATGGTTGCGTGCAGAATGTTCAGTTGCAGGATTTCGTCGGGATCGGCAAAGGCAATGCTCCACGCAACCGCCTGTTCCTTAATCATCTGCGCCAACATATCGCGCTTTTTTTCGCTCAGTTTTTTTGAGTCGGTCAAACCCGGCAGGTCAAAATGTTCCGGCAAAATCACTGCCGCCGCAAATACGCTGCCGACCAAAGGGCCGCGCCCCGCTTCGTCCACGCCTGCGCTTAAAACCGTCGCCATTTCTTCACCGCCTGTCTGATTCAAAGCCGCCATTATATCCGCTTGCGGCAGATAAAATCCGCAATAGGACAAGCCGTTTGGGAGCAGTTCAAATTTCATCTGCTTTACCAATCAGTTATAATTTACATCCCCACATACCGATACGTCTTACAACATGCCTGCCCAATCCGAACGCCTCCATTTTTCCGAACGCTGGCTCAACGCCTACGAACGCTACCGCTATCGCCGCCATATCCACGCCGTCCGCCTCGGCTTGGCAATCGTGTTTTCCACCCTGTTGGCCAAAGTCTTCCACCTGCAACACGGCGAGTGGATCGGCATGACCGTCTTTGTCGTCCTCGGCATGCTGCAATTCCAAGGCGCGATTTACTCCAAAGCGGTCGAACGCATGCTCGGCACGGCCATCGGTTTGGGCGTCGGTTTGGCCGTTTTATGGTTGAACCAGCATTATTTGCAAGACGGCGTTTTCTTCTATCTGATTATCGGTGCCGCCAGCGCAGTGGCCGGTTGGTCGGCGGTCGGCAAAAACGGTTATGTCGCCATGCTTGCCGGTTTGACCATGTGCATGCTCATCGGCGACAGCAGCCACCATTGGCTTGACAGCGGCCTGATGCGCGCCATGAACGTTTTGATTGGTGCCGCCATCGCCATTGCCGCCGCCAAACTCCTGCCCCTGCGCTCCACCCTGATGTGGCGCTTCATGCTTGCCGACAACCTCACCGACTGCGCCAAAATGATTGCCGAAATCAGCAACGGCAAACGCATGACGCGCGAGCGTTTGGAACAAAACATGATTAAAATGCGCCAAATCAACGCCCGTATGGTCAAAAGCCGCAGCCATCTGGCCGCCACATCCGGCGAAAGCCACATCAGCAACAATATGATGGAAGCCATGCAGCATGCTCACCGCAAAATCGTCAACACCACCGAGCTGCTCCTGACCACCGCCGCCAAACTTCGCGCGCCCACGCTCAACGAAAGCGAAATCCGCCTGCTCGACCGCCACTTCAACCAACTCCAACGCGAACTGCGCCTGACCGTCCGCCTCATCAAAGGCCACTACGCCCGCCGCATCCGCATTGATACTTCGCTCAATACCGAACTAAGCAAACCGGCCGCCCGCCTGCATTACGACTGGCAAGGCTTCCTTTGGCTCAGCACCAATATGCGCAACGAAATCGCCGCTTTGGTGATCCTGTTGCAACGTTCGCGCAATAAATGGTTGGACAAAAAAGAGTTGCAACGCCTGAAAGAACACCTGCGCAACGATACCGATCCAGAGCAACAATAGACCGTCTGAAAAACACAAACTCAAAATAAAAGCGAATTAGCCGCCGATGGCATCGGCCAATAAAAAAGGCCGCCTGAAACACAATAGTTCAGACGGCCTTTCAATCAATCCAATCAACAATAAATGCTACATAAAGCAAAATCCCCTGCGATTGCAGGGGATTTTTATATTTGGTTGCGGGAGCAGGATTCGAACCTACGACCTTCGGGTTATGAGCCCGACGAGCTACCATGCTGCTCCATCCCGCGTCAGAAGTTGTAACTATACGGAAAGACGGAATCGCTGTCAAGTGTTTTTGACAGAAAAAGCGAAAAACGCCGCTTTACAAAAAACCGTCCGCATGGTTTAATTTTCGTTAATAAAGAAACAGGGGTGCTGCTTTCAAACCGAGCGGCTGAGAAATACCCTTTACACCCGAACAGGATAATACCTGCGTGGGGAGTTTCGGCAAATGTGATTTTAAACGGTTGATTGAAGATATCCATAAGGCCGTCTGAAAAAAAGCAATGCTCCTGTTTCCATTTCATAACTGAGAAACAGGAGCAATTTTTTATGACTACCGCTAAAAAAACCGGCGATGAGGCGCGCCGTCTTTCCGACTTGAGCGAAGACATCGGCATCCGCTTCCAATATCCCAATTCCGACCGCGTCTATATCCCGGGCAGCCGCGCCGACATCCGCGTGCCTTTGCGCGAAATCCGTCAGGACGATACCTACACGGCACAAGGTACGGAAGCCAATCCGCCTATTCCGGTGTACGACACCAGCGGCGCATACGGCGATCCGGCGGCACACATCGATCTAAAACAGGGTCTGCCGCACGTCCGCACCGCATGGCTGAACGAACGCGGCGATACCGAAATCCTGCCCAAGCTTTCCAGCGAATACGGCACTGAACGCGCGCACGATCCGAAAACCGCCCATCTGCGCTTCAACCAAATCACCCGTCCGCGCCGCGCCAAAGCAGGCCGCAATGTAACCCAGCTTCACTATGCGCGCCAAGGCATCATCACGCCGGAAATGGAGTTTGTCTCCATACGTGAACGCATGAAGCTGGACGAGCTTTTCAGACGGCCTGAATACGCCAAGCTCTTGAAACAACACGCAGGGCAAAGTTTCGGCGCGAATATCCCAACCCATCCCGACCAAATCACACCCGAATTCGTGCGCCAAGAAATCGCCGCCGGACGCGCGATTATCCCTGCCAACATCAACCACCCCGAACTCGAACCGATGATTATCGGCCGCAACTTCCGCGTCAAAATCAACGGCAACTTGGGCAACTCCGCCGTCACTTCCAGCCTGACAGAAGAAGTTGAAAAAATGGTGTGGTCGCTGCGTTGGGGCGCAGACACGATTATGGACTTATCCACCGGCGCGCACATCCACGAAACGCGCGAATGGATTATCCGCAACGCGCCCGTCCCCATCGGTACGGTGCCCATCTATCAGGCTTTGGAAAAAACCGGCGGCATCGCCGAAGACCTGACTTGGGATTTGGTGCGCGACACCTTAATCGAGCAGGCAGAACAAGGCGTGGACTATTTCACCCTGCACGCAGGCGTGTTGCTGCGCTATGTGCCGATGACCGCCGACCGCCTCACCGGCATCGTATCGCGCGGCGGCTCCATCATGGCGAAATGGTGCCTTGCCCACCATCGGGAAAACTTCCTCTACACGCATTTCGACGAAATCTGCGAAATCATGAAAGCCTACGACGTGTCGTTCAGCCTCGGCGACGGCCTGCGCCCCGGCTGCATTGCCGATGCCAACGACGAATCCCAATTCGCCGAATTGCACACCTTGGGCGAATTGACCGCCAAAGCGTGGGAACACGACGTCCAAGTCATGATCGAAGGTCCCGGCCATGTGCCGTTACAACGTGTCAAAGAAAACATGACCGAAGAGTTGCAACACTGCTTTGAAGCGCCTTTCTACACCCTCGGCCCGCTCGTTACCGACATCGCCCCCGGCTACGACCACATCACCTCGGGCATAGGCGCGACCAATATCGGCTGGTACGGCACAGCCATGCTCTGCTACGTTACTCCGAAAGAGCATCTCGGCCTACCCGACAAAGAAGATGTGCGCACCGGCATCATCACCTACAAACTCGCCGCCCACGCCGCCGACCTCGCCAAAGGCTGGCCGGGCGCGCAGTTGCGCGACAACGCCCTGAGTAAGGCGCGTTTCGAGTTCCGTTGGCGCGACCAATTCCGCTTAAGCCTCGACCCCGAACGCGCCGAGAGCTTCCACGACGAAACCCTGCCCGCCGAAGGCGCAAAAATTGCCCACTTCTGCTCAATGTGCGGCCCCAAATTCTGCTCGATGAAAATCACGCAGGAAGTACGCGACTACGCCGACAAGCAAAAAGCCCAACAGCAAGGCATGGAAGAAAAAGCGATTGAGTTCGTCAAAAAAGGAGCGAAGCTTTACAGTTAAAACATAAAACAAGAAAAGGCCGTCTGAAAATGTTTCAGACGGCCTTTTTAGCAAATAGTCTTGAAGCCAAGCACATACGCCCTGCGGCTGCTTATTTTTCTACCCTGCGGAAATGGTACGGACGGAAGCCGAGCACGGCGAGGGAAACGAAGTAGAGGCCGCCACCCAAGGCAATCAGAATGCAGAGTTGGCCTGCTTTTTTAAAGCCGCCGACGTGTACCCATTCAAACGGCAGATAATATTGCGCCAGCCACAAACCGCCGCCCATGACGACCAAAGAGATGGCCATTTTGACCAAAAACGCAGCCCAACCTTTGCCGGGGCGGTAGATGCCGTGTTTGCGCAAAAGGAAAAACAGCAAACCTGCATTCAAACACGCGCCCAAACCGATAGCGAGGGACAGGCCGACGTGTTTGAGCGGCGAAATGAAGGCGAGGTTCATCAACTGCGTGCAAATCAGCGTGAAAATAGCGACTTTAACGGGGGTTTTGATGTTTTGGCGCGCGTAGAAACCGGGAGCCAACACTTTAATCATAATCAGACCGATCAAGCCGAAGGAATAGGCAATCAGCGCGTGTTGGGTCATTTGCGCATCGTGCAGCGTAAATTCACGGTACATGAACAAGGTCGTAACCAAAGGGAAAGACAACACAGCAAGGCCGACGGCGGCAGGCAGGGTCAGCAGCATGCACAGGCGCAAACCCCAGTCGAGCAGGCCGGAAAACTGCTCGGTATCCTGACTGGCGGCGTGTTTGGACAAGGTAGGCAGCAAGATTGTACCGAGTGCCACACCCAAAACGCCGGTAGGCAATTCCATCAGTCGGTCGGCGTAATACATCCACGACACGCTGCCGGACTGCAAAAATGAGGCAAAAATGGTGTTGATAACCAAGGAAATCTGCGCCACGCTCACGCCCAAAATAGCCGGCGCCATCTGTTTCATCACGCGGTTGACCGCTGCGTCTTTAAAGCTGAGTTTGGGCATTTTCAAGAAGCCCAGTTTCGCCAACCAAGGCAGTTGGAACACCAGCTGCAACACGCCGCCGACAAATACCGCCCACGCCAAAGCCATAACAGGCGGATCGAAATATGGTACGAAAAACAGGGAAAAGACGATAAAGGAAATGTTCAAAAATGTCGGCGTAAAGGCGGGAATACCGAATTTATGATAGGAATTGAGTATCGAACCGACAAAAGACGACAAGGAAATCAAAAAGATATAAGGAAACGTCACCCGCAGCAAGTCGATGGAGAGCTGAAATTTATCGGCTTCTTTGGCAAAACCGGGTGCAGAAACATAAATCACCCACGGCGCGGCAAGTATGCCCAGCGCAGTAACGATGACCAACACAAACGACAGCATGCCGGCCACATGACGCACAAACGCCTGCGTGGCTTCGGGCGAGCGGGTTTCTTTGTATTCCGCCAAAATCGGTACGAAGGCTTGGGCAAATGCGCCCTCTGCAAACACTCGCCGCAGCAGGTTGGGCAGTTTAAACGCGACAAAAAACGCATCCGTCGCCATGCCTGCACCAAACGCACGGGCGATAATCGTATCGCGCACAAAGCCCAAAATGCGCGACACCATTGTCAGGCTGCCAACCTTGGCCAAGGCTCCCAATAAATTCATGTATTTTCCTTACTTGTCTTTCAGGCCGTCTGAAAATCCGGCTTCCTCCAATACTGCCGCCGCCGCCAATGCTGCCGTATCTTTTTTCAACAGCAGATGCAAGGCGTGGAAATCCTGTTCCAACGCGGCTACGGCTTCAGGGCGGTCATACCAGTCTGCCACGGCCTGCGCCAGTTTTTCAGGGACGGCATCGTGTTGCAGCAGCTCGGGAACGGCGGCTTTACCCAACAGAATATTAGGCAAACCGACATGCGGCACTTTGATTTTGCGTTTCACATACGCATAAGTCAGCGGCGAAATTTTGTAGCTGATAACCATAGGCCGCTTGCACAAGGCCACTTCCAAAGTCGCCGTACCGCTGGTGACCAATACCACGTCGGCAGCGGTGCAAACCGTATCCGACTGCTTGTCGGTCAATGTAATGGGAAGGGCGGCAAATTCAGGTTGCGCCAAAATTTCACTAATGCGTTTGCGCGTTGCGACCGTCGCCACAGGCAGCAAAAACCGTGCCTGCGGATAACGTTTCAGCAGCAATAAGGCCGTCTGAAAAAACACCGCCGCCATATAATCGATTTCGCTCACGCGGCTGCCGGGCAAGATGGCAAACACGGGCACGTCCGCAGGTACGCCCAGCTTCTGCCGCGCAGCCGCCCTATCCGCTTCCACGGGCATGGTTTGCGCCATCGGATGGCCGACAAACTCAGCCTTGCCTCCGGCATCGATATAAAGCTGCGGCTCCATCGGAAACAGGCATAACACGCGGTTGACCTGATGCACAATTTTATTGACCCGTTCGCGTCGCCACGCCCAAACCGACGGGCTGACGTAATGAATGGTATGAATGCCTGCCTGCTTGAGTTTTTCCGCCACGCCGAGATTGAAGTCCGGCGCATCGATGCCGATAAACACATCCGGCTTGAGGCGGATTAAATCGCTCACCAGCCCTTTGCGGATTTTCAAAATCTGCGGCAGGCGTTTGATGACTTCAACAAAACCGCGCACCGCCAGCTTTTCCTGATCGTATAAACTCTCAAAACCCTCCGCCTTCATGCGCTCGCCACCGATGCCGGTAAACCGCGCATTCGGGCAACGCGCCTTAATGGCACGGATTAAATGTGCGCCGAGCAAGTCGCCGGAAGCTTCGCCGACGCTGATGGCGATAAGGGGGGAAGGATTGGAGTTCATATTGTTGAGGTTCGGAAGCTAAAAGATTTTGTAGCGGACATTTGCCCACCCGTTTTCAGACGGCATCAGCGGCAAACGGACAAAAAACCTGCCCTACTGCTCGGATTTTTGCAATCCAAAGGCCGTCTGAAAAAGTTTCAGACGGCCTTCAATCCATCAATCAACGGATAATGCCGCGTGTGGATTGTGCAAAAAAGTCTTTAAATACCGCCAATTCGCTTTGTGTTTCGGCGCGTTTCAGAATCTCTGCCTTGGCTTCTTCAAATGGAATGCCGCGATGGTAAATGGTTTTATACGCATCTTTGACGGAGGCAATCTGTTCGGCGGTAAAACCGTTGCGGCGCATACCTTCGCTGTTGAGGCCGGCCGGTTCAGCGCGGTAGCCTGCAGCCATGAAGTACGGCGGTACGTCTTTGTGTACGCCGGCGGCAAACGCGGTCATGGCGTAGTCACCGATTTGGCAGAATTGGAACACCAGCGTGTAGCCACCCAAGACGACGTAGTCGCCGATGGTAACGTGGCCTGCGAGTGAGGCGTTGTTGGCGAAGATGGTATGGTTGCCGACCACGCAGTCATGGGCGAGGTGGCAGTAGGCCATAATCCAGTTGTCGTCGCCGATACGGGTTTCGCCGATACCGGTGACCGTACCGAGGTTGAACGTCGTAAATTCGCGGATGGTGTTGCCGTTGCCGATAATCAGCTTGGTCGGCTCGTCGCGGTATTTTTTGTCCTGCGGAATTTCACCGAGGCTGGCAAATTGGAAAATGCGGTTGTTTTCACCGATAGTCGTATGGCCGTTGATGACGACGTGCGGACCGATTTCGGTATTCGCACCGATTTGCACATTGGGACCGATGATGCTGTATGGGCCGACTTTGACGCTGGAGTCAAGTTCGGCTTTAGGGTCGATGACGGCGGTCGGATGGATAAGGGTCATGCTGTCTCCTTGCTGTCTGATACAGGTATTGCCTGCAAGATGCCGTTTGAACTTTCAGACGGCCTGTCCCATTCTTACACCACGCGTTTGGCGCACATAATCACGGCTTCAACGGCAACTTGGCCGTCGACTTTGGCAACGGCGTTGAATTTGCCGATACCGCGTTTGTTGGTCAACAGCTCAACTTCAAAAACCAATTGGTCGCCGGGGATGACTTGGCGTTTGAAACGGGCGTCGTCGATACCGGCGAAGAAGAAGAATTCGTTTTCTTTGCGGCCGCCTTCGCTGAGGATGGCGAGTGTGCCGCACGCTTGCGCCATGGCTTCGATAATCAGCACGCCTGGCATCACGGGCAGGTCGGGAAAGTGGCCTTGGAACTGCGGCTCGTTCATGGTGACGTTTTTAATTGCAGTCAGGGTTTTCATCGGTTCGAACGCAGTAATGCGGTCAAGTTGCAAAAACGGATAACGGTGTGGGATAAGTTTTTGAATGTCTTTGGCTTCGATAGGGAGTTGTACGTCCATGATGTTCGTCTTTCCTTGTTTGTATTGGGTTTAAACGTATTCGGATGCGGGGCGCAGACTGTTTGCGCCGCCTTTAGGCTTCGTCGCTGTCGGCAAGCTGTTTTTCCAGCATTTTGAGGCGTTTGTTCATTTCGCTCAAACGGTGGATATAAACGGCATTGCGCGCCCAGTCTTTGTAGCCCGACATCGGGAAAATACCGGCCAGATGCTGGCCGCTTTCGGTAATGCTGTGGGTAACGGATGTACCGCCGCCGATGGTGGTTTTATCGGCGATTTCGATGTGTCCGACCGTGCCGACGCCGCCGCCGATAATGCAATAATTGCCGATGGTGACGCTGCCAGAAATGCCGGTCTTGGCGGCGATAACGGTGTGCGAACCGATTTTGCAGTTGTGGCCGATTTGGACTTGGTTGTCGATTTTGGTGCCGTTGCCGACGGTCGTGTCGCTCATCGCGCCACGGTCGATATTGGTATTTGAGCCGATTTCCACATCATCGCCCAACGTGACTGCGCCGGTTTGCGGAATTTTAAACCATGAATCGCCGGCAAAGGCCAAGCCGAAACCGTCCGCGCCGATGACGGCGCCGCTGTGGATTTCGACACGGTTGCCCAAAGTACAGCCGTAATAGATGACAGAGTTGGGATGCAACACGACTTCATCGCCCAACGTGCAATCGTGTTGGACAACGGCATTGGCCAAAATACGGCAGCCTTCGCCCAATACGGCATTCGCGCCGATATAGGCATTTGCGCCGATTTCGCAGCTTGCCGGCACTTTGGCGCTTGCCTCGACAACAGCGGTCGGATGTATGCCGCACTGTGCTTTGACAATCGGCGAGAACAATCGTGCCACTTTGGCGAAATAAAGATAAGGGTCGGCAGCCACAATCAGGTTGCGGCCTGCAAATTCGTCTGCGGCTTTCGGCGACACAATCACTGCGCCTGCCTGGCTGTCGTGTACTTCGGCTTTGTATTTCGGGTTGGCCAAAAAGCTGATGTGTTCCGCCTGAGCCTGATCCAACGGACGGACGGCGGTAATGGCGATGTCTTCGCCTTTCCATTCGCCGCCGAGCTGGGAAACGATTTGGGACAGGGTGTATGCTTGTGAAGTCATGATAATCTGCCGTCAAGATGTCAGGCCGTCTGAAAGATGCCGGTTTGGATTTCAGACGGCCTTAGGTTTGTCTGTATGGTCACATTCGCTGCCGAGCAGAGTCAGTGAGCATTTAGGGCTTTGATAACGCTGTCGGTAATGTCGTAACGGCCGTTGACGTAAATCACGTCCTGCAAGATAAAGTCGTAACCTTCGCGTTTGGCCAAATCGACGATGACGTGGTTAGCGTTTTGCTGGAGCGCGGCGAATTCTTCATTGCGGCGCAGGTTGTAGTCTTCAGCCAACTCGGCCTGCTCCTTGCGGAATTTTTGTACCAGATTGCGCCATTTTTGGGTTTCCGCTTCCCTTTGGCTGTCGCTGAGTTTGTTGCTACTCAGTTTTTTCTCCAAAGCCTCGCCTTCCTGCTGCAGCTTTTGCAAGGCGGTTTGACGGCTTTTGAACTCTTTTTCCAAAGTCGTCTGAATGCTTTGCGCCTGCTTGGATTCCTGATAAACGCGCTCGGTATTGATAAAACCGATTTTCTGCACGCCATCCGCCGCCGCTTGCGGCAAAAGCACGAAACCCGGCAGGGCTACGGCGAGGACACGGAGGGTGTCGGCTATTTTACTCATGATAAAAATCCTTGCTTGAAAACAAACGGGCAGTTTGCAATAAGCTTGCCGCCAATCTGCCATGAGGCCGTCTGAAACGGACAAACCCGGTTTCAGACGGCCTAAACATCATCAGAATGTCGTACCGAGTTGGAATTGGAAGCGTTGGATTTCGTCGCCTTCTTTTTTCTTAATCGGATAAGCATAACTGAACTTCATCGGACCCAGCGGGGAGAGCCAAGTCACGGCAGCACCGGCAGAGTAACGCAATTCGTTTTTGAATGTCGATTTGTGCGTTGTGCCTACGCCGTACACGTTTTGGAGCGCGCCATTGGTGTAATAAGAATTGCTGCTGCTGTCGTTGTAGGTTTTGTCATCCCACACGCTGCCCGCATCGGCAAACAGGCTCAGACGGACGGTACGCGAGTCTTTAATGCCCGGCATCGGGAAGAGCAACTCTGCGGAAACGTTGGCTTTTTTGTTACCGCCGTAGCTGATTTTCTCGCCGTATTCGTCATAGACTTTCGGGCCCAGCGTACCGCTTTCAAAGCCGCGGACGGAGCCTAAGCCGCCGCCGTAGAAGTTTTCAAAGAACGGCATGGTTTTGGTTTTGCCGTAGCCGTTGCCATAACCGACTTCGCCACCTAACATTAATGTGAAATCTTTGCTCAACGGGAAGAACCAAGTTTGGTTGTGGGTCAGGGTGTAGTATTGCAGGTCGCTGCCCGGCAAAGCGATTTCGCCGTTTACGCCGGTCAGGTAACCGCGGGTCGGCCACAAGGCATTGTCGGTTTTGTTGCGGCCCCAGCCAATGGTACCTTTGTACAACCAGCCTTTGAAGTTACCCACGCCGCTGCCGTTGCCTTTACCGTATTGGTTGATAAAGTCGGCATAGCGTTTAGGCGCACCTTTGTAGGTGTTCACGGTCAAGCGTTCTGCGGCCAAACCGAAGTTCACACGGTCATATTCGGTAACCGGAATACCGATACGCAAACCGCCGCCGAAAGTCGTGGTTTTATACTGTTTCGCGCTGGAAGAAGCTTTACGCGGGTCGTAAGTCTTGCCGTAAAGGTCGTAGCCCAAGCTTACGCCGTCAGGTGTGAAGTATGGGTCGGTAAACGACAATGAGCCGTTTACTGTGGTTTTACTGCGGGAAGCGCGCAGGGCAACGGATTTACCCGTACCGAACAGATTGTCTTGAGCCACACCGGCAGACATCACCAAACCGGTATCCTGAACCCAACCTGCGCTCAAGTCGAGCGAGCCGGTAGAACGTTCGGTCAGGCTCATGTTCAGGTCAACTTGGTCAGGTGTATTGGCCACAGGAACCGCATCAAATTGAACGTTGTCGAAGTAGCCCAACAACTCAACGCGCTCTTTAGAACGTTGCAGTTTGGCAGAGTCGTAAGGCGCCGATTCCATTTGGCGCAACTCGCGGCGGATAACTTCGTCACGGGTTTTGTTGTTGCCGGTAATATTGATTTCGTTTACATAGATTTTGCGGCCCGGTTGGACGGTCAGCACAAAATCAACAGTATGCGTTTCGGCATTGGGAATCGGTTGGACATTGATTTCGCTGAATGCGTAACCTGCCTGACCCATGCGGTTTTGGATGGCTTCGAGCGAATTGGACATTTGTGCGCGCTCGTACCATTTGCCCGGCTTCATGGTCAGCAGTTTTTCCAAATCTTCTTTCGGCACTTCCAGCGTATCGCCTTCGATGCGTACATTACCCCAGCGGAAGCGGTCGCCTTCGCTGACGGTTACTTTAATGGTCTGCTTGGTTTTGTCTTCGTTGGTTTGGATATCGGTATCCAAAATGCGGAAGTTGAAGTAGCCGTTGTTTTGGTAGTAATTGGTGATTTTTTCCATGTCCTGAGCAAATTTTTGCTCATTGAACTGGTTGCTCTTGGTCACCCAAGTCCACATGCCGCCTTCGCTCAGGGACATTTGTTTCAGCAGGCGGCGGTCGGAATAAACTTCGTTGCCTTCAAAGGAAATATCGGTAATCTTGGTAGATTTGCCCTCTTCGATGGCAATATC
The DNA here is from genome assembly GCF_001838135.1 of Neisseria sp. HMSC078H04. NCBI lineage: Bacteria > Pseudomonadati > Pseudomonadota > Betaproteobacteria > Neisseriales > Neisseriaceae > Neisseria > Neisseria sp. HMSC078H04. The sequence continues at coordinate 128,765 of NZ_KV835825.1, read as the reverse complement.
GATAGACACGCGGTTGCGAGCAAGTTTGGTAACGGTCGGCGTGATTTTGACCGACTGTTTGCCGCGGCTCAAATACTCTTCTTTCAAACCGGCAACGGCTTGGTTCAGCGTTGCTTGGTTGAAGTATTGGGATTGCGCCAAACCAAAGGCTTCAAGGTTTTTCTTGATGGCATCGTTTTGCAGCATTTTCGCGCCGGTAATATTGAGCGAGCTGATGGTCGGACGCTCAATCACGGTCAGCAGGACTTGATTGTCCATGGTCTCGACGCGTACGTCGTCAAAGAAACCGGTTGCATAGAGTTTTTTGATGATTTCTTCACTGCGCGCATCATTGAAATTATCACCGACTTTAACGGGCAGGTAGTTGAAGACGGTACTCGGCTCGGTGCGCTGCAGGCCTTCGACGCGGATGTCCTGAATGGTAAAGTCAGCCAATGCCAGTGGAGACAGGCTCAATACCATTAAAGCGGAAGCAATCTGGTTCAGTTTCATAAATTATCCAAACAAACGGTTGATGTCATTAAAGAAAGCCACAGCCATCATCAAAAGCATGGCTGCCAGTCCGAAGCGCAGGCCGACTGCCTGTATGCGCTCGCTCAAAGGCTTTCCGCGTATCCATTCGGCGGTATAGAAAACCAAATGTCCGCCGTCTAAAACGGGCACGGGCAAAAGGTTCAACACGCCTAAGCTGATGCTGACCAAGGCCAGAAATTCAAGATAGCTCTGCAATCCATGTTTTGCGGATTGTCCGGCGACATCGGCAATGGTCAGGGGGCCGGAAATATGGTTCAAAGAGGCATTGCCCGTAACCAGTTTTCCGAAAAATTTGAGGGTCGTCCACGAATAGTTGACGGTTTTGTTCCAACCCAATTCAAAGGCTTGGGCAACGGAAGGCGTATAACGGTAGCGGATGGTTTTATCCCACTCTTTATCCGCCTGGGCGGCAAGCCCTGCTCTACCTACCAGCACGCCAGCCGACTGCTCGACGCTGTCCGGCCGGATAGCGGTTGCCAGCACTTTGCCGTCGCGCTCGTAAGTCAGTTCGATTCGTTGGCCGGGGCTGGCGCGGAAAAGTTCCGTCCATGCCTGCCAGCTTTCGATGGGCTTCCCATCGGCGGTCAGCAGTTTGTCGTTTTCCTTCAAACCTGCTTTTTCGGCCGGACTATCAGCCAAGACTTTGCCGATGCGGTTAGTAATTCTAAAAGGCAAAAGGCCGATGTTGCCTTGGCTTTTCGCAACTTTACCTGCTTCAGGCGTGCCGGCGGCATCAATTATGCGGACGGCTTGGGTATTTGAGGCCGTCTGAACAGCGACTTTTACAGGACCAGATTCAAGGTTCAACACCATCTCGGTTTGCGCATCGCTCCAGTCTTTAACGGCAATTCCGTTGACCGATACAATTTTATCGCCTGCCTGAAAACCTGCTTTGGCGGCAATACTGGCAGGCTCGACCATGCCGACATAGGGGCGCAACTCGGTTACGCCGAAGGAAAAGCTCAAACCGTAAAGCAAAACGGCCAAAATCAAATTAGTCAAAGGGCCGGCGGCGACAATGGCGATGCGCTTGGCCGGATGCTGTTTGTCAAAGGCGTAGGGCAAATCTGCTTCTGCCACCTCGCCTTCGCGCGTATCGACCATTTTAACGTAACCGCCCAGCGGAATCGGGGCAAGACACCACTCGGTATTACCGCGTTTTCGGGTGAAAAAGGGCTTACCGAAGCCGACGGAAAAGCGCACGACTTTAACGCCGCACCAGCGGGCAACAATATAGTGTCCGAACTCATGCAGGCTGACCAAAATCAGAATGGCGACGATAAAGGCTAAAAAGGTTTGCAAAAAAATCCCCTGAGTGGAATGTGATAATCAACGGATAAGGCCGTCTGAAAACCGATTATAAAGGCAGTTGTTCCATTTTGTCTGCCTAAATGCCAAGCGGTTGGCGTTTCAGACGGCCTGTCATTGAAGCCTTAATATTTACCGATAAAGGCTTCTGCCTGTCTGCGTGTTTGCGCGTCTTGCGCCAGCAGGCTTTCGATATCATGATGGCCGTCTGAAAAATCTTGGGCAAGGCAGTGGGCTACGACTTGGGCAATATCGGTAAACTTGATGCGTTTATCCAAGAAAGCGGCCACGGCAACTTCGTTGGCGGCGTTCAACACGCAAGGCGCGGCGCCGCCTGCATTCATAGCCTGATAGGCAAGTTTCAAACATGGGAAACGGTCAAAGTCAGGCTTTTGAAAGGTCAACGCGGACAATGCGCCGAAATCCAGTTCGCCCACGCCGGAATCGATGCGTTCGGGCAAACCCAAACAATAAGCAATCGGTGTACGCATATCGGGATTGCCCAACTGCGCCAATACCGAACCATCGCGATAACGCACCATGCTGTGTATCACGGATTGCGGATGGATGACGACTTCCAGTTTTTCCGGCGGACAGTTAAACAGCCAATGCGCCTCAATCAACTCCAAGCCCTTATTCATCATTGACGCGGAATCGACGGAAATTTTGCGCCCCATGCTCCAATTCGGATGCTTGACCGCCTGCTCGGGTGTAATGCTGTCAAATGTACTTAAATCGGTGTTAAGGAACGGGCCGCCCGATGCAGTCAGGATAATCGAATTGATACCGTGCTCATTCAGACGGCCTGTGTAATCCCTTGGCAATACTTGGAAGATGGCGTTGTGTTCGCTGTCAATCGGCAAGACGGCGGCGCCGTTTTGACGGGCAGTTTCCATGAACAATGCGCCGGAAACCACCAGCGTTTCTTTATTGGCCAGATAAATGGTTTTGCCCTTTTGAGCGGCGGCTAAAGCCGAGGGCAGACCGGCCGCACCGACAATGGCACACATCACGCCGCTGACTTCATCGGCCGAAGCCACATCAATCAGGGCTTGAGCACCATATAAAACCTGCGTATCGATGCCTTCTTGTTTGAGTTTCTTTTCCAGCTCGGCCGCATGGCCGGCATCGCCGACAACGGCATATTCCGGACGGAACTGTTTGCATTGCGCCGCCAGCTTGTCCACCTGCCTATGCCCTGCCAGCGCGAACACGCGGAATTTTTCGGGATGGCGGGAAACAACGTCCAAAGTGCTTTCGCCTATGCTGCCGGTACTGCCTAATATGGTCAGAACTTGTTGTGTCATGGTGTGTTCTTTGTGTGCTGTGCAAACGGTATTCATTGTGTTTGAAATAGATTTCTTTGCCGTTTCCAATTTTCAGACGGCCTTTTACCTCCCGGCTAAACAGGCCGTCTGAAAGAATTACTCAATGCCGTATTCGATGGTAACAACCAGTCGGACTTGTTTGCCGACGGTGCTTTTATCGTAAGAACCGCCGTATTCGTCGTCCTCACTGCTGCCAGTGTCGGCATAGATATTGAACGAGCCTTGCGAAGCAGAACGCATGGCACCCACTTTGCCGCCGCCGGTTTTGGCAAATTCGGCCGCGCGTTTCTGCGCATCCTCAGTCGCCTGCGTGATCAAATCGCGTTTGATGGTTTCCAAATTGCCCAGCAAATATTGCGGATTGTCGAAGCGGATAAATTCGTTTTGCGCACGGAAATTCAAAATGGCGCGCTGGGCGGCTTGGATTTTGTCCAGTTTTTTGGTGTTGACCACAATATTGAGGTCGCCGTCGTAGCCGTTGGGCGTGCGGGTTACGTTGCCCAGTTCGTCGCGGGTTTCATTGAAAACGCGCGACACTTCGGGCAGGCCCACTTTCATTTCAGCCGCCGTAAAGCCTTGCTCGCCCAAAAACTTAGACAGCTTCTTGCGTCTTGCCGTCAGCAAATCCAAAACTTCCTGATAGCTCTCGCCGTGCGCGTTCACGCCCGTATTCCACGTCGCGCTGTCGGATTGGAAATTTTTCTCCGCCAAACCTTTTACGGTAATCGTCCCCGGTTGGCGCAGATTCTTAAACTGCACGCCCAAAATAAACGCCGCAGCCATCAATCCCAGTGCCAACAATACGCCCAAAATCGATAAAGATGAAATCTGTTTTTGTTCGGACATAATCAGCTCCCTCAACAACGTGAGACAGGCGGTTTAAAACAAATATACAAAGGCGGCATAAATGCTGATAACGGCAATCAGGCTGTCCACACGGTCGAACACACCGCCGTGTCCCGGCAGCAGATTGCTGCTGTCTTTGATACCGGCCGCACGTTTGAGCCAGCTTTCCAGCAAATCGCCGCACACGCTGACAACGGTCAGAATCAAGCCGATCAAAATCGTTTTGAACCAACCGGCTTCAAAAGCCAGCCAACCGGCTTTCCATACGATGGTCATGTACACAGCAACGCACAATGCGCCGCCGATTGCACCTTCCCAGCTTTTACCCGGGCTGATGGTCGGCGCAATTTTGCGCTTGCCAAACGACTTGCCGCAGAAATACGCGCCAATATCGGCCACCCATACCAAGCCCATAATCGCCAATAAAGACAGCGCGTCTTCAGGCTGGGGGCGCAGGTAAACCAGTGCGAACCAAAACGGCATCACCAACAACCAACCGACCGTGTAAGCCTGCCAGCCGCCGTTTAGCTTCCATTTCGCTTTCAGCCACCAAGGCATGACAATCAGCCAAAACGCCAATACGACACACCAAACCAAATTGGGCAACTGCCAACCGCCGGCATAGGCAATCACGCCGAACACCAGCGTTGACGCCAAATAATGATTGATTTTCAGCTTATCCAAGCCGCTCATGCGGGCATATTCCCACAAAACCAACATGGCAATCAGGCCGCAAAACGCCGCCCACAGCCACATAGGTGCATAAAACAGCATGACCAGCATCAGCGGCAAGAGCCACAGCGCCGTTAAAATCCGTTGTCTCAACATAATTCTCAACCCCGTTGCTGCTCAAGCGGCAGCTGTTCGGAAGTCCGCCCGAAGCGGCGTTCCCGTTTTTGAAACGAAGCAATCGCCTCGTTCAGCGATTTCTCATTAAAATCAGGCCACAGCGTATCCGTAAAATACAATTCCGCATACGCCATCTGCCACAGTAGGAAATTACTGATGCGCGTCTCGCCGCCGGTTCGGATAAACAAATCCGGCTCGGGTGCATCGCCCAACATCAAATAGCGCGACAATGCCTCTTCCGTAATCTCAGTTGCACCCTCGGCAATCAACTGATTTGCCGCCTGCAAAATATCCCAGCGGCCGCCATAATCGGCGGCAATGCTCAAAGTCAAACCGGTATTGTTTGCCGTCAACGCCTCTGCCGCCTCAATCCCCTTCAGGATTTCAGCATTAAACCGCTCACGGCTGCCGATGACTCTCAAGCGCATATTGTTATCGTGCAAACGGCGCACCTGCTTTTGCAAAGCCTGCAAAAACAGCCCCATCAGAAAAGAAACCTCTTCCTCGGGGCGTCGCCAGTTTTCAGTCGAAAAAGCAAACACGGTCAAATACCGCACACCCAGTTCAGCACAATGCTTCACCATGTTCTCCAGCGCATCCAAGCCGCGCTTATGCCCCATCACACGGGGAAGAAAACGCTTCTTTGCCCAACGTCCGTTGCCGTCCATAATCACAGCAATATGTCGGGGGATGGCAGAGTGTTCCAAAATCGTCTGCGTACTGCTTTTCATGTCTGCCTTTCAGGGAGCAAACCGTCCAAAGGCCGTCTGAACGGTTTGCACACAGGATTAAATCGCCATCAAATCTTCTTCTTTGGCAGCCAAGAGCTTGTCTGCCTCAGCAATGTATTTGTCGGTCAACTTCTGAACCGCTTCCTCGCCACGGCGGGCTTCATCTTCAGAAATTTCTTTGTCTTTCAACAATTTTTTGATGTGGTCGTTTGCATCACGGCGCACATTGCGGATAGACACACGGCCCTCTTCCGCCTCGCCGCGTACCACTTTGATCAAATCTTTACGGCGTTCCTCAGTCAGCATAGGCATAGGGACACGGATCAAATCGCCGACAGAAGCAGGGTTCAGGCCCAAGTTGGAATCACGGATCGCTTTCTCGACTTTTGAAGCCATATTGCTCTCGAAAGGTTTCACACCGATCGTACGCGCATCCAAAAGCGTTACGTTTGCCACTTGGCTCACAGGCACCATGCTGCCCCAGTATTCCACTTCCACTTGGTCAAGCAGGCCGGTATGCGCACGGCCGGTACGCACCTTAGCCAAGTTTTCTTTCAACACTTCCAGAGAACGCTGCATTTTGCCTTCAGCTGTCTTTTGAATATCATTAATCATCTTATACTTTCAATTTCATAGGAATAAAACAGGATTAACCGAGAATAGTACCGTTAAACCGCCCCCACGACAAGGCTTTACGCCCCAACAGCCTTGTTTTCTAACCGATATTTAACATCAAACAAAATAAAGGCCGTCTGAAAATCTTTCAGACGGCCTTTTCCCTATTCAAATCCGATTCCTACTCTCTATTTCGCTCATTCCAAAAGTAACGCCATACAAAGCATGGAAAAGCAAAAATCAGGTAGAGGCAAACCACGGTCGCGTAAAACTCCCAATCTTGGGCATGCACGGCACCGGCGCGCGATTCGAGAATATAGGCGAGGATCGCGGTAAGAAGGAAGCCCGCCAGCAATTCGATCAAGTGATGGCCGATATGTTTGCGTTTCAGGGCGATGATGCCGAAGAATTTAGTGGTAATAAAGGGCGCGTTGGCAAAGATAAGTGCCAACAGCAAAAGAATGTACATGGATGAGGTCATGGTGGTCTTTCTGTTTTCAGACGGCCTGTGTGTGATTTTAACATGTTGAACGGGCATTTTTGCCCATCATTATCCGTAGGATATTCAATCTCTTGATGACACCTGCCTCGGGTATATTTCACCCGGATGCGAATCCTAACAAAAACGGCGGCTTTGGAATAGCCGCCGTCGGTTTTGTTTAAAGCTTACAGGGTATTTTCCAATGCTTTGGCGCACCAGTCGATAACGGTTTGCGGCATGATACCCCACAGGAGCAGCAGGAAGGCATTAACCGTCAGGACAAATTTGGCGGCATAGTTGCTGCCGACCGGCTGGTCATGGTCAGGCGCATCGAAGTAGATGACTTTGACCACGCGCAGGTAGTAGAACGCACCAATCAGCGACATGATGACGGCAAATACGGACAACCAAACATGGTCTTGTTTCAAGAGCGCCATAATCACGCCGAATTTGGCGTAGAAGCCCATCAGCGGCGGAATACCTGCCATGGAGAACATGGACAGCAGCATCAAGAAGGCAAACCATGCATGGCGTTGGTTAAGGCCTGCGAGGTCTTTGATGTTTTCACATTCAATGTCTTTGGTGGACAATACCATCAAAACGCCGAAGCTGACAGCCGCCATCAAAGCATAGGTAATGGCGTAATACAGGCCTGCGGTAAAGCCGACTGCGCCTGCCATAAACGCCAACAGGATAAAGCCCATGTGCGATACGGTGGAGTAGGCGAGCATACGTTTGATATTGGTTTGCATGATGGCGGCAAGGTTACCGACCACCAAAGAAGCAACGGCAAGGATGGCCAACATCGGCGCCCAGTCTGAATGTACTGTACCCATGCCGGTCACAAGAATACGGAACGCAAAGACAACGGCGGCAATTTTCGGAGCCGTACCCACAAAGGCGGCAACGGATGTCGGCGCGCCATCGTACACATCGGGTACCCACATATGGAATGGAACCGCACCCAATTTAAATGCAATGGCAACTACAATAAACACCATACCCAATTTCAACAACCATTCATTGGCCTGCTCATTGAAAGCAGAAGCCAAGACGGAAGCAAAATCGAGGGAACCGGTGGCGCCGTAAACCATGGAAATACCATAGAGCAGCAAACCGGAGGCCAATGCGCCCAATACGAAGTACTTCAGCGCGGCCTCGGCAGAGCGGCCGGAATCGCGGCGCAGGGCAATCATGGCGTACAGCGACAAAGACAACAATTCCAAACCGATATACGCAGTCAGGAAATGTGCCGCGCTGACCATGACGCTCATGCCCAACAGGGCAAACAGCGACAGGGTGTAAAACTCGCCTTTAAAAATTTGGCGGTCTTGGTTGTACGGTTTACTGTAAATAAACAGACCGAAAGTCAGCGCATACAGCACCAGTTTTGCCAAACGGGACATGCCGTCTGCAATATACATACCGTGAAAGGCATCGACACTGCCCTGTTCCCATACTGCCAATTGGGTAACGGCCACGATGATGACCGTTCCCAAACTCATCAGATGGGTCAGATAGCGGTTTTTATCGCAAATCCACAAGTCTGCCAGCAATACGACACCCAATAGCGCAAGCAGCACGATTTCGGGCATGGCAGGCATTAAATTCAAATCAGACCAGTTCATTTACACACCTCAAATCTTGCTTTGTGCCACATGGGCAATCAAATCGTTTGCCGCTTGATGTACCACTTCGATAAACGCTTGCGGATACAGACCCATGCCCAAAACAGCAACCGCCAAAATCGCCAAAATCGCAAATTCGCGGCAATTGATGTCTTTCATTTCGGCAACGTGCGGATTGTGGATCGCACCAAAAATAACGCGTTTGTACATCCACAGGGTATAAGACGCACCGTAAATCAAGGTCATGGCAGCCAACGCGCCTACCCAGAAATTCACTTTAACCGCGCCCATAATCACCATAAACTCGCCCACGAAGCCGGAAGTTGCAGGCAAACCGGCATTGGCCATACCGAACAACATCATAAACGCCGCAAACTTAGGCATCACATTGACCACGCCGCCATAATCGGCAATATTGCGGGTATGCAGGCGGTCGTACATCACGCCGATACACATAAACATCGCGGCAGACACAAAACCGTGGGAAATCATTTGAACGATTGCGCCTTTCAATGCCCAGTCATTCAATTGGCCGTTCACGAACAGGAACATGCCCAAAGTGACAAAACCCATGTGGCTGATGGAAGAGTATGCCACCAGCTTTTTCATATCGGTTTGCACCAAAGCCACCATACCAATGTAAATCACGGCAATCAGGCTCAATACGATGATCACCGGGGCAAAATAGCGTGCCGCATCCGGCATAATCGGCAGGATAAAGCGCAAGAAACCATACGCACCCAGCTTCAGCGTAATGGCCGCTAACACCATCGAACCGCCGGTCGGCGCTTCAACGTGGGCATCCGGCAACCACGTGTGTACAGGGAACATCGGCACTTTTACAGCGAATGACAGGAAGAATGCCGCAAACAAAAGCTGTTGCACGCCCAACGGAATCTGTTTGATGTTTTGGAAATCGACAATAGAGAAGCTGCCTGTCTGATAGTACAGGTAAACCATGGCAACCAGCATCAAAAGCGAACCCATCAGCGTATAGAGGAAGAGCTTGACCGACGCATAGACGCGGCGCGGACCGCCCCATACACCGATAATCAGGTACAGCGGAATCAGCATACCCTCGAAGAACACATAAAACAGAATCGCATCCTGCGCGGCAAACGCACCGTTAATCAAACCCGACATCATCAGGAATGCCGCCATATACTGCGCCGGACGTTTCTGAATGACTTCCCAACCGGCCAATACCACCAACAGCGTAATAAACGCATTCAAGATGATAAAGAGCACTGAAATACCGTCCACACCCAATGCGTAGTTGATTTTCAGAAGCGGAATCCACTCGTGGAACTCGGTAAACTGATAACCGCCGCTCAACCGGTCGAAACCAGTAAACAGGGGCAGCGTTACCAAGAAACCGGCAAGCGCACCGATTAAAGCGAGCACGCGGGCAAACGGCGCACGGCTGTCCGGCCCCGTCGCCAAAACCAGCACGCCCGCAGCGATGGGTATCCATATTGCCAAGCTGAGTAGGTAGTTGGAAAACATAGTGGTTAACCTGTGGTTAAAATAAAAAATATAGTTGTATGGGTTGGTTTCCAGACGACATTTCAGGAGGCCGTCTGAAAAAGATTGTGTATTTTGTGTACGGCAAAATCAAGAAAAATGTATATCTGCCGTCATTCTCTTATTCTGTTGCTGTCTCAAACCTTCTTTTCAGACGGCCTCAAACGCTGTCCTCTTTCTCAATCACCAGAATCCGCGCCTCGCCGCACGGATGGGCGACGTGTTCCGTGCCGATTCCTGCATAGAAGATATCTCCGCTTTTTAAACGAACGATGTGTTCTTCGCCGTTTTCTCGGTAGTGCATCTCAACTTCGCCATCCATCACAGCAAACACTTCCTCGCCGTCGTTGATGTGCCATGTGTAGGGCTGGTCCGCCCAGTGCAGGCGCACGGTGGTGCCGTTCATATTGGCGATGTCGAGTGCGCCCCATGCGCGGGAAGCGGTAAATTCGGCGGAGCGGATGGTTTGTGTGTCTGACATGGTTTTTTCTCGCCTCTATATTTCAGACGGCCTCTTCCCTATTTTTCTTGTCAAAACCATTATCCGAAGATTTTGACTACGCTCCGTTGGTACGGTTGGTGTCCATCTCAAGTTTAATGAACGCATCAATCATACTGCGCCAAACTGCTTCTGCTACTTCGGGCGACAAACCGGTCTTTTCGGCATAAGCGCGGCGCGAGGCAATCACTTGAGCCACCCGTTCGGGCGCGGAAACCGCCTGCACATCGTTTTTAGGTTTCAGACGACCAGCCTGCCGTACCAATTTCTGCCGGCGGGCGAGTAATTCGATTAATCCCTTATCCAAACCATCGATGGCTTCACGGACTTCGTCCAGGGTTTGCGGTAATTTGTCTTCAATCATTGTTGCTCAAATTTTCTTTTTCAGACGGCCCTATACACAAACTATAGACAGGCCGTCTGAAATCCCGCTTTTATCGGAACAATCCCCAGAAGGTCATGCCGAGCAGTACCAATACGCCGAATACCATAGCGGCGGCGTAGGTGTAGATAAAGCCGGTTTGGACTTTACGCACTTGCGCGGCAATCGCGCCGACCAGTTTGGCGGAGCCGTTGACGATGCCATTGTCGATAATGGCGGTATCGCCGACTTTCCAGAAGAAAGTACCCAATGCGCGCGTGCCTTTGGCGAAAACATTGAAATACAGGGCGTCGAGGTAGTATTTGTTTTCAAACAAAACGTAAACCGGACGGAACGCCTGTGCAATTTTCGCAGGCAGGTGCGGCAGTTTGACGTACAAGAGCCATGCGCTCAATACGCCTGCGATAGCAAGGTAGAGTACAGGCGAATGCAGGCTGTGCGACACCATTGCCAATGCGCCGTGGAATTCTTCCTTCATGATGTGCATGGTCGGATGCGCGTCGGCATTAACGAAAATCACGTCTTTGAAGAAATCGCCGTAAAGCATAGGCTCGATAGCAACATAGCCGATGATGACGGACGGAATGGCAAGCAAAATCAAAGGCAGGGTAACGACCAGCGGGCTTTCGTGCGGATTGTCGTTTTTGCCCAAGCCGTGATGCTCTTCACCATGATGATCGTCATGATGTTCAGGCAGACTGCGCCATTTTTCTTCGCCGTGGAACACCATAAAGTATTGGCGGAACGCGTAAAATGCGGTAACGAACACGCTGGCGAGGACGGCAAAATAGGCAAAGCCGCTGCCCGGCAGGGTGCTGTATTTCGCTGCTTCGATAATCGAATCTTTGGAATAGAAGCCGGAGAAGAACGGCGTACCGATCAGCGACAAGTTACCGATCAGCATGGTTAGCCAAGTAATCGGCATGTATTTTTTCAGGTTGCCCATGTGGCGCATATCTTGGTCATGGTGCATACCGATAATCGCGCTACCTGCAGCCAAGAACAACAAGGCTTTAAAGAAAGCGTGGGTCATCACATGGAACATCGCCACGGAATAGGCAGACGCGCCCAGAGCCACGGTCATGTAGCCCAATTGAGACAAGGTGGAATACGCAACCACACGTTTGATGTCGTTTTGAATCACACCCAAGAAACCCATAAACAGGGCAGTAATCGCACCAATTATCATGATGACAGACAACGCAGTGCTGCTCATCTCATAAATCGGCGACATACGCGATACCATGAACAGACCGGCAGTAACCATGGTTGCGGCGTGAATCAATGCGGAAATCGGTGTCGGGCCTTCCATCGAATCAGGCAGCCAAACGTGCAACGGGAACTGCGCCGATTTACCCATCGCACCGACAAACAGGAGCAAACAGGTTACGGTAATCAAAGACCATTCCACACCGGGGAACAGTTGGATGGTGGCATTTTGTACGTTGGGCAGATAGGCGAATACATCTTGATAGCGCAGGCTGCCGCCGAAATAGGCAAGCACCAAGCCGATACCGAGCAAAAAGCCGAAGTCGCCGACACGGTTGATCAAAAAGGCTTTCAGGTTGGCAAATGTTGCGCTCGGACGTTTGAAATAGAAACCGATCAAAAGGTATGACACCAAACCCACAGCCTCCCAGCCGAAGAAGAGCTGGATGAAGTTGTTGCTCATAATCAGCATCAACATGCTGAAAGTAAACAAAGAAATATAGCTGAAGAAGCGTTGGTAGCCGACTTTTTCATCGTGCATATAGCCGATGGTATAGATATGTACCATCAACGACACGCCGGTAACCACGACCATCATCATCGCCGTCATCGTATCGACCAAGAAGCCGACGGAGAAATCCAAACCGCCCATTGTCAGCCAGGTATAGACGTTCTCGTCAAACTTGGTACGGCTGCCATTGAGGAATCCCCACAGCACATAAGCCGACAGCACGGCAGACACCGCCACACCGAGTATTGTTACGGTATGCGCACCGGCACGTCCGATTTTGTTGCCGAACAAACCTGCAATCAGTGAGCCTGCCAAAGGCACAAGGGCAATTACCAAATATAAAGTCATGTCGTTCATGATTACCCTTTCAACTCATCCAAATCGGCAACGTTGATTGTTTTTCTGTTACGGTACACCAATACCATAATCGCCAAACCGATGGCAGATTCGGCAGCAGCAACGGTCAGTACGAAAAATACGAAAATCTGTCCGGCGGTATCACCCAAATATTGGGAGAAGGCGATAAAGTTGAAGTTCACCGCCAAGAGCATCAGCTCAATGGACATCAGCAATACCAGCACGTTTTTGCGGTTCATAAAGATACCCATTGCGCTGATACCGAACAGGAGCGCACCCAATACCAGATAATGCGTCAAGGTAATCATGCTTTGCCCTCCCCTTCCGGCTTGAGGCCGTCTGAAACTTCGCTTTCTTCGGCAGATTCGACTTGCGGTTTGACCGCTTCCATTTTCACCAGACGCATACGGCCTTGATCGGCGCGTACTTTAACTTGGTCGGCAGGATCCATACGTTTCGGATTAACCGTTTTACGGTGAACCAGCGCAATCGCGGCCACCATACCCAACAGCAGCAATACCGCCGCCAACTCAAACGGTAACAGGTAGTCGGTATAAATACGGCTGCCCAAATCGCGGATATTGTTGTAATCGGCCGGAATGTCTTTCATCAGACCAAATGCGGCCAGGTTGGTTTTCGGATTGACCAGAATCAGGATCAGGGCAACCGCCAACAATGTGCCGACCACACCGGCAACCGGCGCATGACGCCAGAAACCGGCGCGCATTTCTTCAATGTCGATATTCAACATCATCACGACGAACAGGAACAACACCATCACGGCGCCGACGTAAACCACCACCAACGTCACGCCCAAGAATTCGGCCTGCATCAGCATCCAAAGCATCGCGCTCACGCAGAAGGTCAGCACCAAATGCAAAGCAGCATGCACAGGGTTTTTAGCGGTGACGGTACGGACCGCACCGTACAAAACGATGGCGGCAAGGATATAGAACAGAATCGCGGAAAAAGTCATTCGTCTGCTCCTTAACGATACGGCGCGTCAGCGGCTTTGCGTTTGGCGATTTCAGCTTCGTATTTGTCGCCAATGGCCAAAAGAATCGGCTTGGTCATGTGCAAGTCGCCTTTTTTCTCGCCGTGGTATTCAAAAATATGGGTTTCCACAATCGCATCGGTCGGGCAGGCCTCTTCGCAGAAACCGCAGAAGATGCACTTGGTCAGGTCGATATCGTAACGCTTGGTGCGGCGGGTGCCGTCTTCGCGTTCTTCCGATTCAATGTTAATCGCCATTGCCGGACAAACTGCCTCGCACAATTTACACGCAATACAGCGCTCTTCGCCGTTCGGATAACGGCGCTGCGCGTGCAGGCCGCGGAAACGCACGGATTGCGGCGTTTTTTCTTCGGGGAAGTAAATCGTGTCTTTGCGGGCGAAGAAGTTTTTGAGCGTTACGCCCATGCCTTTCACCAATTCGCCCAGCAGGAAGGTTTTTACTAAATTAGCCATTTTCGGATGCTCTTTTCGGATTGTTCTGTTTACAGGCCGTCTGAAAGCGGTTTTTTTAACCTGCCGCGCCCACCATTTCTAAAAACTCGGCTTCGGTCAGCTTCGGGGTATCGTTGGCCAAGTCATAATACGGAGCTTTGCAATCAATAAAGATTTGTGAGGTAGTTTCAAAGCCCGCGTTGTCGGCAAACAGCCCGGCGTTGATGTAATAATCGTTGCCAACCTGCACAAACAGGTGTGTGCCGCAGTGTTTGCAAAAACAGCGTTGCGCCCATTCGGACGACTGATAATGCGCGATGTGCTCGCTGCCTGTGATTTCGGGCGACCGGGCGGCCAAAGTAAAAGACGCGCCGCTGCCCCATGTGCGGCATTTCCCGCAATGGCAGGCGTGGAGTTCGCGGTTTTCAGCGGTTTCCAGTGATACTGCGCCGCACAGGCATTGAGCTTTCATCGGTTTCTCTCGGTTTGAAACGGTTAAAAATTTGGGGTTCAGGCTACCTGAAAACTTTCAGACGGCCTCCCTGCCCTATTTCCACAAATTCAGCGGTGAAATCATCCACACGCCCAAAATCACGATGTAGGCGAAGCCGATCGGAATCAGCACTTTCCAGCCCAAACGCATGATTTGGTCGTAACGGTAGCGCGGGAAAGTTGCACGGATCCACAGGTACCAGTACAGCACCGCCGCCATTTTCACGAACATCCAGAATGCGGAAGGCGTACCGACAAAGCCCCAGCTTTGCGGGAACGGAGACAACCAGCCGCCGAGGAACATCAGCGATGTCAGCGCGGCAATCAGAATCATGAAAATGTATTCGGCAAGGAAGAACAGCGCGAATGCGAAGCCGGAGTATTCAACGTGGTGACCGGCAACGATTTCAGATTCACCCTCTGCCACGTCAAACGGCGCACGGTTGGTTTCAGCAACGGCGGAAATCAGATAGACGATGAAGATTGGGAAGAGCGGCAGCCAGTTCCAAGAGAATACCGAACCGCCGGCAATACCTTTGGCTTGCGCGGCAACGATGTCGGAGAAGTTCATGCTGCCCGATACCATCACGACACACACCAGCGCAGCACTCATGGCAATCTCGTAGGAAATGCTTTGCGCGGAAGCACGCATTGCACCCAAGAACGAATATTTGGAGTTGGAAGCCCAGCCCGCGATGATCACGCCGTAAACCGACAGCGAGGTAATCATCAGGATGTACAAAAGGCCGATATTGATATTGGTCAGCACCCATTCTTCGTTGAACGGAATCACTGCCCATGCTGCAAAAGACGGGGCGAGCGACATAATCGGGCCGATGTAGAACAGGGCTTTGTTTGACAGCTTCGGACGGGTTACCTCTTTAAACAAGAGCTTGAACACGTCGGCAAACGGCTGAATCAGACCCCACGGGCCGGTTACGTTCGGGCCGACACGAAGCTGCATAAAGCCGATGACTTTACGTTCGAAATATGTCAGATAGGCAACGGTCAGAATCAGCGGAATCAGGATAATCACGATTTTGACGATGACGGATACCACCAAGCCTACGGTGATACCCAAATCGCCCAGACCGAGCGTTGCGGCAAAGAGGTTTTGGAACCATTCTTGCATGATCAAGCTCCCGCCAGTTCAATAGTGTCCATCAACGCACCCAGCGCGGCATTTTCGGTATGCAGCGGCAGATGCACCACGTTTTCAGGCAAACCGGCATCGGCTTTGACAGCAACCGATACGCTTGCGCCGTTTTGTTTGGCGACAGCGGTTTGTCCGTCTTGCAGGCCCAAGCGTGCCAATGTGTTCGGATTTACACGCGCGGCAGGCACAGCGGCATGGCTGGTTTCTTGCAACGGCGCGGAACGGCGCACGATAGAATCAGTGTGATAAATACCGACTCCGCCGACACGGACGAGGCGGTCTGAGGCCGTCTGAACGCCCTCCCCTGCCCATGTGCTGCGGTTGTCCAGTTTGGACGGCAGACTTTCCGCATCCAGCGCGTCTTTCAGAATCGCGGCGGTATCGTGGTATTCAAAGCCTTTCAGGTCAAACAGGTTGCCCAATACGCGCAACACTTTCCACATCGGACGCGAATCGCCGAAGCCTTGTACCACGCCGTGGAAAGATTGCAGACGGCCTTCCATATTGATGAAGCTGCCTGATGTTTCGGTAAACGGCGCAATTGGCAACAATACGTCGCACACGTCCAGCAACGTTTCGCTGACAAACGGCGTAAATGCCATCACGCTTTTTGCCTGTTTCAACGCTGCTACGGCTTTTGCACCGTCAACTGTATCGATTTCAGGCTCGACATTGAGCAGCAAGACTGCCTGTTTCGGCGCGTTTGCCATTTCGGCAACGCTCTCGCCGGAGTTTACATTCAAGACATCCGCACCAACGCTGTTAGCGGCTTGCGGCAAAATACCCAGCACTGCGCCGGTCGCGGTAGCCAGCTCTTGCGCGGCAGCATAAATGGCGGCGTAATCAGGATGGTTTTGCACTTCCGCGCCCAAAATCACCGCTGCTTTTTCAGCGTTTTTCAGGCTGGCGGTAACTGCGTGTTCCGCATTGGCAGACAGGTTTTTCAGACGGCCTGCCCATTCGTCGGGATGTGCGGCTTCTTGAGACAGAAGCGGCATAAACAATTCTTCTTTACTGCTGGCCAATACGCTCAAGGCCATACGGTCTTTGGCGGCGCGGCGCAGGCGGGCGGTCAAGAGCGGCTGTTCTTTGCGCAAGTTCGCTCCGACTACTAATACAGCATCGTTGTCCGCCAGCGATTCAATACTTTGTCCCAACCATTGCGCACCTTTAAGGCCGTCTGAAAGACGTTTGTCTTGTTGACGCAAACGGGTTGCAAAGTTTTTAACACCCAAGCCGTCGGAAAGTTTTTTGGCCAGATACAGCTCTTCAACCGTATTCATCGGATTGGCCCAAACGCCGACTTGGTTTTGATTGCCTTCTTTGGCGATACATTCAATCGCGCTGCGGACATATTCCAACGCGGTTTTCCAATCCACGTCCATCCACTCGCCGCCCTGTTTGATTTTCGGGTTTTTCAGACGGCTTTCGTGATACAGGCCTTCGTAGGCGAAACGATCGCGGTCGGACAGCCAGCATTCGTTGATGGCTTCGTTTTCCAACGGCAACACTCGGCGGACGGTATGGTCTTTGGTTTGCACAATCAGGTTGCTGCCCAAAGCATCATGGGCGGAAACGGATTTGCGGCGGTTCAATTCCCAAGTACGCGCGTTGAAGCGGAACGGTTTGCTGGTCAATGCGCCGACAGGACACAAATCGATGACGTTGCCTGACAATTCGGTTTCCACTGCTTTACCGATAAAAGGCATGATTTCGGAATGTTCGCCGCGGTTGGCCATGGCGATTTCTTGCACGCCGGCGATTTCTTCAGTGAAACGAACGCAACGGGTACAGTGGATACAACGGCTCATTTCCTCGGCGGAAACCAAAGGCCCCATGTCTTTGCCGACGACAGAACGTTTTTCTTCGGTATAACGGCTGGTGGTTTTGCCGTAACCCATCGCCAAATCCTGCAACTGGCATTCACCACCTTGGTCGCAGGTCGGACAATCAAGCGGATGGTTGATGAGCAGGAACTCCATCACGCCTTCTTGTGCCTCTCGGGCTTTTGCCGAATGCGTACGCACAATCATGCCGTCTGTAACCGGCGTGGCACAGGCGGGCAGAGGTTTGGGGGCTTTTTCCACGTCCACCAGACACATACGGCAGTTGGCGGCGATGGAAAGTTTTTTGTGGTAACAGAAATGCGGGATATAAGTACCGAGCTTGTGCGCGGCTTCAATCACCGTCGCGCCCTGCTCCACAGATACCTGTTTGCCGTCGATTTCGATTTGTAACATGGTTCGTTCCTAGTTACGGGTATTTAATAAATAATTCTTTTAGAGGCCGTCTGAAAACTTAGCACCACTTATTCGGTTTCATCGGTCCGCCGTGTTCGATGTAATGCACAAACTCATCACGGAAATGCTTGGTAAAGCTGCGGACAGGGAAGACGGCGGCATCGGCAAGGGCGCAGATAGTGCGGCCTGCCATTTGGTTGCCGACGGAATCCAGCAAATCCAAGTCTTCCATGCGGCCTTTGCCTTCTACGATGCGGTGGACGATGCGGTAGAGCCAGCCAGTACCTTCACGACAAGGCGTACATTGGCCGCAAGACTCGTCGTAGTAGAAGTAGCTCAGGCGTTCAAGGGCTTTCACCATGCACACGTCTTCGTCCATGACGATAATCGCGCCGGAACCCAACATCGAGCCTGCTTTGGAAATCGAGTCATAGTCCATATTGGTCTGCATCATGATATCGGCAGGCAACACGGGCGCGGACGAACCGCCGGGAATAACGGCTTTAAGTTTTTTACCGCCGCGCATACCGCCCGCCATTTTCAGAACTTCGGCAAACGGCGTGCCCAACGGCACTTCATAGTTGCCCGGACGCTCGACATGACCGGAAATACAGAATAATTTGGTACCGCCTGCATTCGGAATACCTTTATCGGCAAACGCCTGTCCGCCGTCACGGATAATGAATGGAACGGAGGAGAACGTTTCGGTATTGTTGATGGTGGTCGGTTTGCCGTACAGGCCGAACGAAGCAGGGAATGGCGGTTTAAAGCGCGGCTGGCCTTTTTTGCCTTCCAACGATTCGAGCAATGCGGTTTCTTCACCGCAAATATACGCACCGTAGCCGTGGTGGGCGAAGAGTTCAAATTCAAAATCCGAACCCAAAATATTTTTACCCAAAAAGCCTGCGGCACGCGCCTGCTCCAAAGCGGCTTCAAAGCGTTGATAGCCTTCGAAAATTTCGCCGTGGATATAGTTGTAGCCGGCTTTCGCACCCATTGCGTAACCGGCAATAATCATGCCTTCAATCAGGGCATGAGGATTGAACATGATGATGTCGCGGTCTTTAAATGTACCCGGCTCGCCTTCGTCGGTGTTACAAACCACATATTTTTCGCCCGGGAAGGAACGGGGCATAAAGCTCCATTTCAAACCGGTCGGGAAGCCTGCACCGCCACGACCGCGCAAACCGGAGGTTTTGACTTCGTCAATCACATCGGTTTGCGAGATGTTTTCGGACAGGATTTTACGCAGGGCGGTATAACCGCCACGTTTGACGTATTCGTCCAATGTCCAGCAATCGGGATTGGCGGTATCCACTTGGTCAAAAATCACGCCTGATTGGTAAATAGCCATTTTTGGTGTGCCTGTTTGTTTTCGTATAGGTTGCAGCCGTTGTTTTCAGACGGCCTAATATACCTTTGTATATCGACTCTATGCCGTCTAAAATAAAATATGTTGATTCACTAAAGTTGATATTTCAGACGACCTTGTATTTCGTTTTCATGGTTATAGACCTAGTCTACTTTGCTGAAGTTATCACAATCCACCGCATTTATCTTCACATGGGATCCCATCACCATCACCATCCATTTTGGTATCAGAACAATTCTGTAAAAACCATTTGGCCTCTTCGCATGACACCATCTGAGAACAATATTGCCTGCCATCACAACGATATTTATTACTATTGCTTTTTTTAGCTTGTATCGTAGCTGGATCATTAAGCTCTACTGGTGCATTAGTTTGTTTAGGGACTAATTTTGCTGCGGCGAATTGATATATCTGATAACCAATTAACCCGAAAAGTGCCAACCCTACCAATTGCGTCAATATGGAAGACGACGTATCTAAGGCAAAAAATGATTTTTTCTTTGCACTCGAACGATGGTTATGATTCCGCTTAAAATCTCTTGCCTCACGATTCAAGTAACGAATCTGTTTAGCAACATTTTTTCCTTTTCCGTTAGCAGATACTTCAAAGCCAACCGCCTCATTAAGTTCAGGACGAGGGCTTCTTTGGGAAAAGTCAGAAATATGGCAGAAAATTTCTTGTTTACTACCATCTATCCGTATAAAACCATAACCTTTTTCATCATCCCACTTAACAATTATCCCTTTCATTAACCGCTTCCCTTTTTATTGTTACTTTTAAATCACAATTTAAAATTTTGGAATAACTAGTAAGTTTGATTACAAACCGAATATGTTCAGACGATCTATTCTAATTCTGCTAATTTTTTCTCAATCGCTTCTTCGGTCATAAAGCTGCACATGCTGTGGTTGTTGACCAGCATGACCGGAGCGTCGCCACATGCGCCCATGCATTCGCCTTCGACAAGGGTAAATTTGCCGTCGGGCGTGGTTTCGCCGTAGCCGATACCGAGTTTTTGTTTGAGGTATTCGCCGGTAGCCATACCGCCGCGCAGGGCGCAGGGCAGGTTGGTACAAACGGTCAGTTTGTATTTGCCGACAGGCTCAAGGTCGTACATATTGTAGAAAGTAGCGACTTCGTAGGCTTGTGCAGGCGAGATGCCGATATAGTCTGCAACAAAGGCAATGGTCTCAGGAGCAAGCCAGCCTTTTTCGGTTTGTGCAATACGCAATGCGCCCATAATGGCGGATCGGCGTTGGTCGGCTGGATATTTTGCCAACTCAATATCAATTTGTTTTAAGGATTCTGCGGATAACATTATCGGTCAACCTCCCCGAATACGATGTCCTGCGTACCAATGATGGCAACGACGTCGGCCAGCATGTGGCCTTTTGCCATTTCGTCCATGCCTTGCAGGTGGGCGAAGCCGGGTGCGCGGATTTTCAGGCGGTAGGGTTTGTTTGCGCCGTCTGAAATGATGTAAACGCCGAACTCGCCTTTCGGATGTTCGACAGCGGTGTAGGTCTCACCCTCGGGAACGTGCATACCCTCGGTAAAGAGTTTGAAATGGTGAATCAGGTCTTCCATACCTGTTTTCATTTCGGTACGTTTGGGCGGAGCGAATTTGTGGTTTGTGGTAATGACCGGACCCGGATTGACACGCAACCACTCGGAACATTGTTTGATGATGCGTACGGATTGACGCATTTCTTCCATACGGCAGAGGTAACGGTCGTAACAGTCGCCGTTGACGCCGACTGGGATGTCGAAATCCATTTTGTCGTACACTTCGTAAGGCTGTGTCTTACGCACGTCCCATTCTACGCCGGAACCGCGCAACATAACGCCGGTAAAGCCTTTTTGCATGGCGCGCTCAGGAGTGACAACACCGATGCCGACGGTACGCTGTTTCCAAATA
Organism: Neisseria sp. HMSC078H04; assembly: GCF_001838135.1. NCBI lineage: Bacteria > Pseudomonadati > Pseudomonadota > Betaproteobacteria > Neisseriales > Neisseriaceae > Neisseria > Neisseria sp. HMSC078H04. The sequence goes on along the minus strand of NZ_KV835825.1, from coordinate 107,338 downwards.
CGGTTGTCGGTCAGGAGGGTTTCGAGTGTGTCGATGTTTTTCGGGAAACGCTCGCAGAAGGCGTCGATAAAGTCGAGCATGGTACCTTCGCGGGATTCGTTGAGCTGCTTCAATACTTTGGCATTGCGGAATTTGCTGCTCTCGTATTTAGGCATGAAGTCGGGCAGGTCGCGGTAAACGCCGCCGGGACGGAAGTAGGCCGCGTGCATACGCGCGCCGGAAACGGCTTCGTACAAGTCCATCAGCTCTTCGCGATCGCGGAAGGCGTAGAGAATGGCGGTCATCGCACCAATGTCGAATGCGTGCGAACCAATGCCCATCAAGTGATTGAGGATGCGCGTTACTTCAGCAAACATCACGCGGATGTATTGGGCGCGGATAGGCACATCGATACCGGCAAGTTTTTCTACCGCCAAGCAATACGCCTGCTCGTTGACCATCATGGAAACGTAGTCCAAGCGGTCCATATAGGGCAGGGCTTGCAGATAGGTTTTGGTTTCAGCCAGTTTTTCAGTACCGCGGTGCAGGAGGCCGATATGCGGGTCGGCACGGACGATGGTTTCGCCCTCCAACTCCAAAATCATACGCAATACGCCGTGCGCCGCAGGGTGTTGCGGGCCGAAGTTGATGGTGTAGTTTCTTAATTTATTGGCCACCGTAGTTCTCCTCACGGACGATACGCGGCGTGATCTCGCGCGGCTCAATGGTAACAGGTTGGTAAATCACGCGTTTTTGCTCTTCGTCGTAACGCATTTCCACATAGCCGGAAATCGGGAAGTCTTTGCGGAACGGATGTCCGACAAAGCCGTAATCGGTCAGGATGCGGCGCAAGTCCGGGTGGTTGTTGAACATGATGCCGTACATATCGAAGGCTTCGCGTTCGTACCAATCCGCGCTGTTGTAAATATCGACTACGGATTCGACTACGGGGAAGTCGTCGTCTGAAACCCAGACGCGTACGCGGATGCGTTGATTGTTTTTAACGGAAAGCAACTGACTGACGACGGCAAAGCGTTTGCCCTGCCATACTTCGTTTTTGTAAGTGCTGTAATCGACACCGCACAAGTCAACCAAAAGCTCGAAACGCAACTCTTCATGGTCGCGCAATGCGGTCATGACGGAAATATAGTGTTCGGGCAGACACTCGACGGTAATCTCACCCAAAGCTGAAATGACTTTGCTTGCCTGATCGCCAAGCACGCCGACGACGGTGTCGTATAAGTTTTGAATGCTTGCCATATCGTCCTCTCCTTACTCGTCACGCGCGATGGTGGAAGTGCGCTTGATTTTTTGTTGGAGCTGAATCAGGCCGTAAATCAGGGCTTCCGCAGTCGGCGGACAACCCGGCACATAAACGTCTACCGGCACAACGCGGTCGGCACCGCGCACAACGGAATAAGAGTAATGATAATAGCCGCCGCCGTTAGCACACGAGCCCATAGACAATACCCAGCGCGGCTCGGCGAGCTGGTCGTATACGCGGCGCAGGGCTGGCGCCATTTTGTTGGTCAGCGTACCTGCCACAATCATCAGGTCGGCCTGACGTGGGGACGGACGGAAAATGATGCCGAAACGGTCAAGGTCATAACGCGCCATACCCGCATGCATCATTTCCACGGCGCAGCAGGCCAAGCCGAAAGTAACCGGCCACAATGAACCGGTACGCATATAGTTCAACACCGTATCCGCGCTGGTGGTGATGAAACCTTTTTTCAAAACGCCTTCTATTCCCATTCCAGCGCACCTTTTTTCCATTCGTAAATAAAGCCTACCGTCAGAACGACGATAAACACCAGCATAGACCAGAAGCCGTACGCGCCCAAATCTTTGAACACAACTGCCCACGGCAACATGAACGCGACCTCCAAATCAAACAGGATGAAGAGGATGGCGACGAGGTAATAGCGCACGTCGAACTTCATCCTTGCGTTTTCAAAGGCTTCAAAACCGCATTCGTAAGCCGCGTCTTTTTCGGCATAGTGATGTTTCGGGCCTAAAATTGTGCCGAGCAGAATAAACAGCACGCCGGCCGCAAGGCCGACGAGGATGAATACGAGGACGGGAAAGTAACTGGCCAACATGGTCGTACCTAACTGGTTGACAGACAAATCTTAAAAATAGATTACCATTTTATCGAATTTCAAAAGCCATTTAAAGGTAAATATCAGCAAATCAGCAAAAAAACCCTAATAAATTCAATAAAGTTATGAGAACAATTCTTATTCTTATTTAATATTTCGCAATTTTAATTTCAGTTTAATCATGTATCATTTAATTCGGGTTTTCCGCCTGTCCGATTTACTTCAAAAATATGGAAAACCACCCTTTTCCAAACCTCAATAAAAACATCAGGCCGTCTGAAAACTGATTCTTTTCAGACGGCCTGTATTTACATCACATTATTTTAAATAGAAAAATCAATCGACACCTTTGAGCATGCGGTTCAATACCGGGGCGAGTACCAGCAGGATACCGCAGGTTACCGCGCCGATGGTGGCCAGCATCCAGTAGAAATCCAATGGCGACTGAGCATTGTAGTAGTCTTTAAACAACACTCCGCCCAAGGTAAAGCCGATGGACAAAGCCAAGAAATTCAACGCAACCATTTGTGTTTTAAACATACTCGGTGCGATTTTGGTGGAAAACGACAACGAAATCGGCGACAGCATCAACTCGCCTATCGTAATCGCCAGCAACACCAGCATAAACACGATAATCGGCATCGGGGTCTCGGATGAAATATACGGAATGAAACACAAATAAGAGACGCCGGTTATCAACATGGCCAGCGCAAACTTCAATGGCGTTTTAGGTTGGCGTTTGCCCATTTTCGTCCACACCGCTGCCATCACGCCGGAGAAGAGAACCACCCACATGGCCTGTATCGAATCTTTCCATGAAACAGGCACGGTAAAGCCGAAGAAAGTACGGTCAACCGTTTCGTCAAAATAAACCGTTGCAACGGTGTACACCTGAAACCAAACCGCCCAGAACATACAAATGGTCAAAAACAGCGGAATATAGGCCATGATGTAACGTTTATTGGCCGCCTCAACCTGGCTGCTGCCCAGCAGGCGTGCGAAATAAGCGATAACAGTGATAATGACCACGCCCAAGAGCCAGCGTGAAAAGTTCTCAAGATTGAGCGCGCCGGAAGCAATCACGCTGCCCAACACCAAAACCAGCAACACACCGACAGCTATTGCAGTCTGTACCTTTTCAGGGCGCAACGGATTCGGAGCCGGCGTATGCGGCAGGTTTTTACGGCCGCGCGAATACCACAGCAGGCCAAATGCCATACCGACGGCCGCCGCGCCGAAACCGTAATGGAATCCCATTCTGTCTTGCAAAATACCGGTCAACAAAGGGCCTAAGAAACCGCCGATATTGATGGAAATATAGAAAATGGAGAAACCGGCATCACGCAATTCGCGCAGGTCGTCCCGTTCATACAAAGAGCCGACCATCGAACCGGCAGACGATTTCACGCCGCCGCTGCCCAGCGCGATAAACACTAAACCCAACAGCAATCCCATCAAGCCCGGCACAATCGCCAATAAAATATGGCCGGTCATCACGACGATACCGGCGATAAACAGGGTACGTTCCGCGCCCCAAATGCGGTCGGCCAACCATGCGCCGAGAATGGTGGACAGGTAAACGCTGCCGCCGTATGCGCCGACAATGCCGCCGGCCAAGGCTTTATCCATACCCAAACCGCCTTGATTCGCGGTGTAATACAGATAAATCAGCAGGATGCCCTGCATACCGTAGAAGGAAAAACGTTCCCACAGCTCAATATGGAATAGGGTGGATAATTGCAAAGGATGGCCGAAGAAAGTTTTCTCGGCAGAAGACAGCTTTTGACCGGACATTTAATAAGTTCTCCTAATATATCGGACAGGATCAGGCTTCAGACGGCCTATTGCACCTACCAATCATTTTTATAGAAACTATATATTACCGCCAATCTTTGCATTTGCAAAACATGTTTTAATATTTGCAAAATAATGTTTCTTTCAAACTGAAAAATGCCGTCTGAAATCTTTCAGACGGCCTGTTTATCTCTTACGGTTTACACACCTTGTTTCAGGCTGGCTTCGATGAAGCCGTCCAAGTCGCCGTCCAATACGGCTTTGGTGTTGCCGACTTCGTAGCCTGTACGCAAGTCTTTGATGCGTGAGGAATCCAAAACGTATGAGCGGATTTGACTGCCCCAACCCACATCGGACTTGCCTTCTTCCAACGCCTGCTTCTCTTCGTTGCGTTTGCGCATTTCCAATTCGTACAGTTTGGACTTCAACATTTCCATCGCAGCGGCTTTGTTGGCGTGTTGCGAACGGTCATTTTGACACTGCACCACAATCCCGGTCGGCTCGTGGGTAATACGCACGGCAGAGTCGGTTTTGTTAATGTGCTGACCGCCGGCACCGGATGCGCGGTAAGTGTCGATACGCAAATCGGCCGGGTTGATTTCGATTTCGATGGAGTCGTCGATTTCGGGGTAAACGAACACGGATGAGAACGACGTATGGCGTTTGTTGTTGGAGTCAAACGGCGAGTAGCGAACCAAGCGGTGAACGCCGGTTTCGGTACGCAACAGGCCGTAGGCGTATTCGCCTTCCACACGGATGGTGGCGCGGTTGATGCCTGCGATTTCGCCGTCGTCTTCTTCAAGGATTTCGATTTTGAAGCCTTTGCGCTCGGCGTAGCGGCTGTACATACGGAACAGCATACCCGCCCAGTCTTCGGCTTCGGTACCGCCCGCGCCTGCGGTGATGTCGATAAAGCAGTTGTTCGGGTCGGCAGGCTGGTTGAACATTCGTTTGAATTCGAGATCGGCCATTTGTTTTTCCAAACCGGCCACATCTTCCTGCACGGCGGCGAAACCTTCTTCGTCGTTTTCTTCGACGGCCATTTCAATCAGTATGCGGTTGTCTTCGATACCTGTGGCGATGTTGTCGAGGGTCACCACGATGCCTTCGAGGATTTTGCGCTCTTTGCCGATTTCTTGGGCGCGTTTGGGGTCGTTCCAGAGTTCCGGATCTTCGGAGAGGCCGACGACTTCTTCAAGGCGGTCTTTTTTGCCTTGATAGTCCATATAGACGCGGATGTCTTCGCTGCGCTTCTCCAAGTCGTTTAGGGTGTTGTTAAGCTGGTTGATTACTTCGGCTTCCATGATTCTTGTGTTCTTTCAAAATTTTAGGGGCGTATTGTAAGGGATTTGCCTGTTTTTTTCCATGACCGGGCCGTCTGAAAATGTGCAGTTTGGCTTTTCAGACGGCCTCGATTTTGAATTTTTCCATCCAAAGCCGCCAGTCGTTGTCTATCGGCGCTTGTACAGTCATCCGGCTGCCGTCTTCTATGCTTTGGAAACTGAGGCTTCGCGCGTGCAACATTAAGCGTTGCGTGCCGATATGTTCGGCAACGGCATGGTTTTGGCGCAAATCGCCGTAGTTGGTGTCGCCGACGATGGGGTGGAAAATGTGTTTCATATGGCGGCGGAGTTGGTGTTTGCGACCTGTGTGCGGCGTAAGTTCGGCCCACGAATAACGCGAGGTCGGATAACGCAGGGCGGATTGGAACGGCAACTCGGTTTGCGCCAGACAGCGGTAGGTGGTTTGCGCTTCCTGCAATGTGGCTTCGGTCTGCGCTTCGGCGATTTTGTCGGGCATATATTTGAGGGCGTAATCAATCAGGCCGTCTGAAGGCAGATGACCGCGAACAATCGCCCAATAAGTTTTTTCGATGGTTTTGTTTTCAAACTGCTGCGTCAATAACCGTGCGGCTTCGGTATCGAGTGCAAACAGCAAGACGCCGGAAGTCGGGCGGTCGAGGCGGTGGACGGGATAGACGTGCTGCCCGATTTGGTCGCGCAGGGTCTGCACGGCAAAACGGGTTTCATGTTTGTCTAACCAGCTTCGGTGCACCAGCATTCCGGCAGGTTTGTTGACGGCAACGGTGCGGCTGTCGCGGTGGATAATATCGAGCATGGCGGAGCAGTTGAATAAAAGCAGATATTGTAACGGGCTTTTGAAAATGTGGCAGGCACACTTGCCGCCGAAACCCAACTTTCAGACGGCCTGCCCCTTTCGGGTTACAATACTGCACATAAAAACACGAAGGAAAAGCCGTGAGCCTGCTCAAAAAACTGCCCAAACCCATGCTGCCCGACGAAACCCGCCGCGATATTCAGGCGCGCGAGTCGTATCATGTATTGAAAATTATTTCCGAATTTGTCGAAGCCGGCGAAGAGTTACGCGCCATTCAGCCAGCCGTCAGCATTTACGGCAGCGCGCGTACGCCTGAAGATCATCCCGACTACGCGTTCACATTGCGCTTGGCACGCAAACTGTCGGATGCCGGATTTTCCGTCATTTCCGGCGGCGGACCGGGCATTATGGAGGCGGCCAACAAAGGCGCATTTGCAGGCGTAAGCCCGGCGGTGGGGCTGAATATCGTGTTGCCGCACGAGCAAAAAGCCAATCCGTATCAGGATTTGTCGATTAAATTCCAACACTTCTTCCCGCGCAAAGTCATGTTCGTCAAACACGCCGTGGCGTATGTCGTTATGCCCGGCGGTTTCGGTACATTGGACGAATTGTTTGAAAGCCTGACTTTGGTGCAAACCGGCAAAACACCCGACCGCCCGATTATCTTAGTGGGCAAAGCATTTTGGGCGGGACTGTTGGACTGGATACGCGAGCAGTTGCTGGGCAGAAACCTGATTTTGGAAGAGGATTTAAACCTGATCCGCGTCATCGACGACGAAGACGAAATCATCGAAGAAATCTTCGCCCATTACGAAAACCGCTTGGAAGACTTGTCCGAACACCAAAATGCTTGGTCGCTGGGGCTGTAAAAAACTAAGGTTTCAACTAAAAAAGGGCGGTTATCCCACCTGCCCTTGCTTCATTAATAAAGGCCGTCTGAAAATGTTTTCAGACGGCCTTGAGATTTATCTTTTCCGACCTTTCTTTTGTTCCATTTTATCCAACGCTTTTCCCATATCTTCTAAAGCATTCGGATTACCACCAAAATCATGGCCGCCGACACTACACACAGTAGCAGATAGTATACTCATCGTCGAAATCTCTTTCATTTCAAACCGTTCAGATTCCCTTGGGATCTCATGCAATAATTTCCCTTTTCCAAAATGACGACTGTATAGCTTTACCGGCTCCGGATTCATAATATCAATCCTGTTCAGACAATCCAGATAGTGCTTCTCTATCATGGAAGTACCTGCCAAATTTTTATTCGTATCATCAAAATTAGTTATCACATCATATACTAACAAATTTGGATTGTGAGGATGATTTTTGATACTTTCCATATCTGCATAAACACGACTCTGAGCACCCTCCAGCATCGGCAAAAATCTTGGCTTATCGGCAAATACTGAGATTGGTAAACAAATTGTCATCAAAAAAACAGCTAACTTTTTCATTTTACTTTCCCCCGATTAGATCAAGTCGTTCACGACGAATCAGTTTATCATTCGGATAACCCTGAATAGTACAGATAAGAGAAGTTTTACCGTCACTCTCTTCCAATATCAGCGATTTTTCTACTGTATTTTTTGCAGGCATCGAACCAGACGTTGCTTGCATATTTGGCTGCCAACGCAAAGACTTATGACTATTAATAATAATTTGCGGAGAAGTCACAAAATCCTCTCCCATCGGTTTCAATCCCCATTGAGGGAACTTTGCTACCACATCAGCAGCCCGAGCTTTTTTAAGCTCGAACCCCCAGAAATAAAAAACAGGATTTTTACCCGTCTCATTAACCGGCAGTTCCGAATATTCTGCCGAAAAACTACTAAAATGTATGCCGTTTACTATTATCGGTTTATTGAAGATAACCTGTCTTTTCCCATCTTCATCGGCACTACCTAACTGAAAACGTGCAGTCTTTCCTACTTTCTCAATCGGAGCATATTTACTCGATTGCTCCTGCTTGTTTTTCAAGATATCAAACATAGATGCATCACATTTTACAAATGCATTCAGCAACTCTTCTTCCGCACTTCCTGCCCATGCATTGGTTGTAAGTGCAAGTACAGCCATACTCAAATATTTGATAGATCGTTTCATATTGTCTTTCTAAAGTTAGCGTAGATTATCGTTGAATTACCCAACCATTTTAATTCATGACATCAAATTAAGCACGATATAAATTATTGTTTTTTTCAGACGGCCTTTTATCTTCTTTCAAAGCGTTTAATTGTTTTCCCACTCGACATGCTCACTCAAGAAGCCGCCGCTTTGGTGCGCCCAAAGTTTGGCATACAGGCCTTGTTTCTCGAGCAACTCGGTGTGGCTGCCTTCTTCGATGATGCGGCCTTTGTCCAAGACGATGAGGCGGTCCATCGCGGCGATGGTGGAGAGGCGGTGGGCGATGGCAATCACGGTTTTGCCTTCCATCATTTTGTCGAGGCTTTCTTGGATGGCGGCTTCGACTTCGGAGTCAAGCGCGCTGGTGGCTTCGTCAAGCAATAGAATCGGCGCGTCTTTAAGCATAACGCGGGCGATGGCGATGCGTTGGCGTTGGCCGCCGGAAAGTTTCACGCCGCGTTCGCCAACGTGCGCATCATAGCCGCGTCGGCCTTTGGCATCGCTTAAGTTAGGAATAAAACCGGTGGCCTCGGCGCGTTCGGCGGCAGAAATCATTTCGGCTTCGGTCGCATCGGGACGACCGTAGATAATGTTGTCGCGCACGGAGCGGTGCAGCAGGGAGGTATCTTGCGTCACCAAACCGATTTGGGCGCGCAGACTTTCTTGGGTAACGCTGTCCACGTTTTGGCCGTCGATCGAAATCGTGCCGCTTTGCGGTTCGTAAAAGCGCAGGAGCAGGTTGACGATGGTGGATTTGCCCGCGCCGCTGCGGCCGATCAAGCCGACTTTTTCGCCGGGTTTGATGTTCAGATTAAAGCCGTTGAGGAGCGGTTTGCCTGCTTCGTAGGAGAAATCGACGTGATCAAACTTGATTTCGCCTCGGGTGACTTTAAGCGGCAGGGCTTGCGGTTTGTCGAGGATGGTGTGGGGTTTGGACAGGGTAGCCATGCCGTCGTTGACGGTACCGATGTTTTCAAACAATCGGGCGGATTCCCACATGATGTATTGCGACAAACCGTTCACACGCAATGCCATGGCCGTGGCGGTGGCTACCGCGCCTACGCCGACTTGGCCGTGATACCAAAGCCAAATACCCAAGGCGGTCGTGCCTACGGTCAGCGAGCTGTTGACGATAAAACTGCAAGTATACAGCAGCGTTGCCAAACGCATTTGGGCATGGACGGTTACCATAAACTCTTCCATTGACTGCTTGGCATAAGCGGCCTCGCGTGCGCCGTGAGAGAAGAGTTTGACGGTGGCGATATTGGAATAGGCGTCGGTAATGCGGCCGGTCATCAACGAGCGCGCATCGGCTTGGCGTGCAGCGGTTCTGCCGAGTTTGGGAATCAGGAAGCGCATAATCATCGCGAATCCAATCATCCAGCAGATAAACGGCACGATAAGCCAGGCATCGAATGAGGACAGAATCACACCGGAAGTGATGAAGTACACCAGCACATACACAACCATATCGGCAACGGTCATCACCACATCGCGCAACGCCAGCGCGGTCTGCATGACTTTGGCGGACACACGTCCTGCAAATTCGTCCTGATAAAAGCCTAGGCTTTGTCCCAGCATCAGGCGGTGGAAATTCCAGCGCAGGCGCATGGGGAACACGCCTTGCAGGGTTTGCAGGCGCACACTGGACGCGAAAAAGGTCCAAACGGCAAAAAATGCCACCATGGCCATCATGCCGATTAATGCATGGCCTTTTTCAGCAAAAAGTGTTTGCGGTGTATACGCGCCGAGCCAGTCGACCACCTTGCCCATAAATTGGAACATCAAGGCTTCCATGATGCCGACGCCGACCGTAAACACGGCCAACACGGCGATCCATTTGCGCACGCCTTCAATATTGCTCCAAATAAACCGCCACAACCCTTTTTCTGGCGTTTTCGGCGCGGCTTCTGGATAAGGGTCGATGCGGGACTCGAACCATGAGAATATTTTTTTAATCATTGTTTTTGCAAATGTGATGAGACGGTCAGGCCGTCTGAAAAGAGGTGTTCAAATACATTCAAGACTGTATTTTACGGGAAAAATCCAACTGATGACAGCGGATACCGTCAGTCCGACCAAACCAATCTATCGGCTTGGCCATCTAAAAATCCCTTTTCCTTTTCCCAAAGCAAAGGCCGTCTGAAACTTTTCAGACGGCCTTTGCTGGATTTAGGTTGCCCTTAAAAATCACTCTTTACGTTGACGGCCCAAATCGGCAGCGGCAGTAAACAAAACGTCGGTGGAAGAGTTCAACGCAGTTTCTGCAGAGTCTTGAATCACGCCGATGATGAAGCCGACGGCAACCACCTGCATGGCCACATCGTTATCGATACCGAACAGGCTGCACGCCAAAGGAATCAGCAGCAACGAACCACCAGCCACACCGGATGCACCGCACGCGCTGACGGTAGCCACCAGGCTCAACAGCAGGGCGGTGGCGAAGTCAACCGTAATGCCTTGCGTGTGCGCCGCAGCCATCGCCAAAACGGTAATGGTGATTGCCGCACCGGCCATATTGATGGTTGCACCCAATGGAATGGAGATAGAGTAAGTGTCTTCGTGCAGGCCAAGTTTTTTCGCCAATGCCATGTTCACAGGGATATTGGCGGCGGAAGAACGGGTAAAGAAGGCATACACGCCGCTTTCGCGCAGGCAGGTAAACACCAGCGGGAAAGGATTGCTGCGGATTTGCGTCCACACAATAATCGGATTGACCACCAAAGCGATAAACAGCATACAGCCGAGCAATACGGCCAACAGCTGCATATAGCCGGCAAGCGCTTCAAAACCGGTTTCCGCAATGGTAGAGGACACCAAGCCGAAAATACCCAGCGGCGCAAAACGGATAATCCATTTCACAACGGTCGAAACGGTATCAGCCAAATCGGCCGCCACTTGGCGGGTCGTATCCGAACCGTGATGGCGCAAAGCCGCACCCAATATCAGGGCCCAAGCCAAAATGCCGATATAATTGGCATTAGCCAGTGCGTTAATCGGGTTGGCCACCAAATTCATCAGCAGCGTTTTCAATACTTCGACAATGCCGGAAGGCGGCGCAACGGATACATCGCCTGCCGCACGCAGAATCAGCGTGGTCGGGAATGCCATGCTGGCGACAACCGCCACCACAGCCGCTGCGAACGTACCGAAAATATACAAAATCAAAATCGGTTTTATGTGGGCCTGATTGCCTTTTTGGTGTTGCGCAATGGCGGCAGTCACCAAAACAAATACCAAAATCGGTGCAATAGCCTTAAGCGCACCGACAAACAGGCTGCCCAGCAGTCCTGCGCTGATACCGACTTGCGGCGCAACTGCGCCCACAAGAATACCTAAAACCAAGCCGATGGCGATTTGCACCACCAGGCTGACGCTGTTGATCGCGTTTAAAAGCGGATTGCCACTTGCCATATCCGTTCCTTCAATTTAAAGATATGTTAAAAAAGTCTTACATTCTAAAATAAAAAATCATTTGTCGGCGAGGTTTTCATGCACACCTCACAAAAACAGCATTAAAGTTTAGCATTTATGACACAGTTGGCACTTTATGCCAAAAATACAATCAAACCTGCTCAAATCCTACTTTCAAGCATACCCATACCGTTGCCTTATCCCTCTATAATCTTGATTTCAGACGGCCTGAAATCTGCGCCATAGAGCCGAATATAAAGGTAACTTCATCAGTCAAAACACAAAACATAAATATTACAATCAGATAGAAACAAACCAAAATCCGCCCTTACGTCGCCTTTTGCAACGTCATCGCGCTAAATTTCCGTTTACAACCATAGCCTGAAAGCTTGCAGAAATAATGTTAAAATCCCCAAACTGAAGAATTGTCGCTGTCGAACACACATCATGACCAAACTGACCTACCCTGTTTTATTTGCATCATTGGCGCTCGCCTACGGACACGCGTTGGCAGTAGATACTTCCGTTCCCAAAGCAGAAGACTACGAGGCTATTCCCGAATCTGAAATGCCCAAGCAGCCCAAAGACGACCAAACAGGCAAACTCAAGCCCAAATTCCCCGTCAAAATCGACACCCAAGACAGCGAAATCAAAGAAATGCTTGAAGAATACCTGCCGCTGATTACCCAGCAGCAGGACGAAGAGCTGGACAAAGAGCAGGTCGGCTTCCTCGCCGAAGAGGCGCCCGACAACGTCAAAACGATGCTCCGGACCAAAGGCTACTTCAACAGCAACGTCAATATTCAAGACCACGGCGAAAGCTATACCGTCAACGTCACCCCCGGCCCGCGCACCAAAGTCGACAACGTCAGCGTGGCCATCCTCGGCGACGTATTGAATGATGACAACTTGGCCGAGTACTACCAAAATGCGATGGAAAACTGGCAGCAGCCCATCGGCGAAAACTTCGACCAAGACGGCTGGAGTGCAAGTAAAACCTCCGTCCTCAGCGCGGTAACACGCAAAAAATACCCTTTGGCGAAACTCACTACCACCCAAGCCACCATCAATCCCAATACCCAAAAAGCCGACTTGAACGTCATCGTGGAGAGCAACCGCCCCATTTACTTCGGCGATTTCCAAATCACCGGCGCACGCCGCTACCCTGAGAGCGTGGTTTCCGGCATGGCGCGCTTCCAACCCGGTTCGCCTTACGACTTAGACAAAATCCTCGACCTGCAACAGGCGCTCGAACAAAACGGCCACTACTCCGGCGCGTCCGTACAGGCCGACTTCGACCAACTGCAAGGCGACCGCGTTCCCGTCAAAATCAACGTGACTGAAGTCAAACGCCACAAACTGGAAACCGGTATCCGCTACGACTCCGAATACGGAATCGGCGGCCGCATCGCCTACGACTATTACAACCTCTTTAACAAGGGTTATATCGGTTCCATCGTTTGGGACATGGACAAATACGAAACCACGCTGGCCGCCGGTATCAGCCAACCGCGCAACAACCGCGGCAACTACTGGACCAGCAACGTTTCCTACAATCGCTCGACCACGCAAAACCTTGAAAAACGCGCCCTGACCAGCGGTATTTGGTATGTCCGCGACCGCAACAATATTGATGCACGCTTCGGCCTCGAATTCATTACCGAAGACCGCAAAGTCCCCAACACCAGCTACGATTTGGGCCGAAGCCATGCCACCATGCTGACCGCCTCATGGAAACGGCAAAGCATCGAAACCGAGCTGCACCCTCAAAACGGCTATTACCTCGACGGCAAAATCGGTACAACTTTGGGCAAACTCCTCTCCTCCACCCAAATGGCACGCGCCACGGCACGCGCAGGCTATTTCTTCACGCCTGAAAACAAAAAACTCGGTACATTCATCGTACGCGGACAGGCAGGCTATGTTTATGCCCGCGAAGGCGAAGAAGTGCCGTCCAGCCTGATGTTCCGCACCGGCGGCGCAACTTCCGTACGCGGTTACGAACTCGACAGCATCGGCTTGGCAGGCCCCAACGGCTCCGTCCTGCCGCAACGCGCCTTGGTGGTCGGCAGCCTCGAATATCAATTCCCGGTTACCAAAAGCTTCTCCGGCGCCATCTTCCACGATGTCGGCGATGCGGCGAGCAACTTCAAACACATGACCTTAAAACACGGTACCGGCTTGGGCGTGCGCTGGTTCAGCCCGGTTGCACCGTTCTCCTTCGATATTGCCTACGGCCATCACGACAAAAAAATCCGCTGGCACATCAGCTTGGGCACAAGGTTTTAAAAAACATACTCACCATCCATTCCTTCAGACGGCCTCAGCCATTTCAGGCCGTCTGAACAACAGACAAACAGAAAAATATCATGACCGATACTGCAAACACTTCCACGCCGTCTGAACAACAGCCTGCCCCGCCAAAGCGCAAAAAACGCCTGTTGCGCGGCTTTGTCCTGTCCGCCTTGGGCGTATTGACCGTTTCCGCCGGCGCGATCGGCTGGCTGGTTGGGACGGAATCGGGTTTGCGTTTCGGTTTGTACAAAATCCCGTCATGGTTCGGCGTCAAAATCTCCTCGGATACGCTGAAGGGCACGCTGATTGACGGGTTTGAAGGCGACAAATGGTTGATTGAAACAGAAGGTGCGGATGTCAAAATCAGCAGCTTCCGCTTTGATTGGAAACCGTCCGAGCTGACCCGTCCGTCCTTGCACATTACCGAAGTCGTGGCCGGCGACATCGCCATCGTGACCAAACGCACGCCGCCTAAAGAAGAAGAGCCTTCAAAAGGCCTGCCCGACAGCATAGACCTGCCCGTTACCGCCTATCTCGACCGTTTGGAAACCGGCAAAATCAGCGTAGGCAAGCGTTTTGACAAGCAAACCGTCTATCTCGACCACCTACACGCAGCCTATCATTACGACAAAAAAGAACACCGCCTCCACATCAAAACTGCCGATACGCCCTGGAGCAGCTCGACAGGCGCGGTAGTGCTTGGTTTGAACAAACCCTACGTCCTCAATACCGCCATTTACACCAAAGGCCAGCTTGAGGGCGAAACCCTACATGGTACGGTGCGCCTGTGGGGCAGCCTGCAAGACGTATCCACCGACTTGCTGCTCGATAGCGACAACGTTCATTTATCGGCCAAATCCACCATTCACCCATTCGCCGACAGCCTCAATGAAACCGTCGGCGAAATCCTGATTAAAGGTTTCAATATCAATCCGCAGGCCTTCCTGCCCAGCCTGCCTAAAGCGCGCCTAAATTTCGACGCTACCACCATTCCGTCGTTTACCAACGGCGTTGCGTTGGAAGGCTCGATTGACTTGGAAAACGACCAAGCCGGTTTTGCCGATGAAAATCATATCCCCGTCAAACGCATCCTCGGCGAATTCATCGTCGACGATAAAGGCACGGTCATGATTGAAGACATCGGCGTCGACCTGCTCAAAGACGGCAGCATCGATGTATCCGGCTCTATCGATACCGCCCAAGACCAGCTCAAACTCGCACTGGGCATCAACAATACCGGCGCAGACGACTTTGTCCGTCAAAATATCGCAGGCCGTCTGAACGGCAGTATCGACGTCAAAGGCGAAACCTCCTCCCCCGTCGTCAACTGGAATCTCGACAGCGGATTTGCGCGTACAGACGGCATGCTGTTTTTCCAAACCGACAAACAGCTCGGCCAGCGCACGCTCAAGCTCGACAAAGTCCGCCTGGTTCCGCAAAACGGCGGCGAACTCAATGCCAAAGGCTCGCTCGAACTCTTCAAAGACCGCAAACTGCAACTGGACATCGTCAGCAAAGCCTTCAACCCTGCGCGCATCGATCCGCAGCTTCCGCAAGGTAGCGTCAACGGCAACATCAACTTGACCGGCATACTGGCGCAAGAAAAATTCGCCGGCAAAATGCAGTTTGCACCGAGTACGCTCAACGGCGTTCCGCTCAGCGGCAAAGCCGACGTCGCCTATGAAAACAAACACCTCTCGCGCGCCCTGACCGACCTGACCCTCGGCAGCAACATCGTCAAAACCAACGGCAGCTTCGGCAAAAAAGGCGACCGCCTCAACCTCAACATTACCGCCCCCGATTTGTCGCGTTTCGGCTTCGGCTTGGGCGGCCTGCTCAACGCGCGCGGCTACATCTCCGGCAGTTTTTCAGACGGCCTCAAAACCCTTGAAGCCGATTTGAACGGCGAAGCACGTAACTTCAAAATCGCCGATACCGTCAACATCCGCACCCTCGACTTCAAGCTTAAAGGTTCGCCCGACACCAACCGTCCGTTGAGTGCCGATATTAAAGGCGAACACATCGCCGTCTCAGGCGGCGCGGCCCTGATCGACAACGTCAACCTGCTCATCAGCGGCACAGGCTCGCACCACCACATCCGCGGCAACAGCAGCATGGCGGTGGACAACAAACGCTACAAGCTCGACCTCGACGCCACCGGCGGCCTCAACAAAGACCAAACCCAATGGAAAGGCACGGTTGACACGCTCGACATCAACGGCGCGTTCAACCTCAAACTGCAAAACCGCCTCAACCTCGAAGCCGGCAGCGAACGTGTTTCCCTCAGCAGCGCACGCTGGGCGGCCATGGGCGGCAGCCTCAACCTGCAAAATTTCGTTTGGGACAAGAAAGCCGGCATTACCAGTAAAGGCAGCGCACAAAATCTGCACATTACCGAATTGCACAACTTCTACACTCCGCCCATCGAACACAACCTCGTCTTGGGCGGCGACTGGGATTTGGCGTACAGTCAAAACGCGCGCGGCTTCCTCAACATCAACCGTCAAAGCGGCGACATCATCCTGCCGGGCAAAGACCCGAAAAACAAACAGCCTTTGGGGCTTTCCGCACTCGCCCTGCGTACCCGTTTCCAAAACGGCCGCATCGACAGCACGCTGGAAGGCAACACCCGCTTCGGCAAAGTTGACGGCACGCTCGGTATCGCCCAGCAGTTCGGCAACAACATCAACAAGGCCCCTGTCAGCGGCAAAGTCAATATCAGCGTTCCCGATTTGGGCTCGCTCAAATCCTTTATGCCGGCGACAGCCCAAGGCATTGCAGGCCGTCTGAACGCGACCGCCACCATCGGCGGCCGACTCGGTTCGCCTACCGTCAACAGCAACCTCGACCTCCAAACCAATTACGGCCGGGCCGACGGTACCGTCAACATCGGTCAAGGCACCAGCTTCGATACCGCCCCTCTGAGCGGCAAACTCAACCTGAACGTTGCCAACCTCGAAGTCTTCCGCAACTTCCTGCCCGTTGGCCAAACCCTCAAAGGCCGTCTGAACGCCGCCGTCAACTTGGCAGGCCGTCTGAACGATCCGCAACTGAGCGGCCTGATTAACGGCGACAACCTCTATTACCGCCATCAAACCCAAGGCCTGATTCTCGACAACGGCGTATTGCGTTCACGCCTGCAGGGTCAAAAATGGGTGATCGACAGCCTCAAATTCCACCGTGGCGGCACGATTGAGCTCAAAGGCGCGGTCAACCTTGCCAACGCCAACCCCGATGTCGACGTGGACATCGTCTTCGACAAATACCGCACCCTCTCGCGTCCAAACCGCCAACTGCAGCTCTCCGGCGCGGCCAAAGTCCTCTACAATCCGGAAAAAGGCGTATCACTCAACGGCACGCTCAACACCGACTACGGCAGGTTTGGTTCGCAAAAATCCTCCATGCCGACCCTCGATGACGACGTGGTTGTACTGGGCGAAACCAAAAAAGAAGCAACGGCCACCACGCCGATTAATATGAACCTTGTCTTGAACATCAACGACAATGTCCGTTTTGTCGGCTACGGCGCAGACGTTACCATCGGCGGCAAACTGGCCATCACATCACATCCGGGCGAAGCCGTCCAAGGCGTCGGTACCGTGCGCGTTGTCAAAGGCCGCTACAAAGCCTACGGCCAAGACCTCGACATCACCAAAGGATCGGTTTCCTTTGTCGGCCCGCTGACCAATCCAAACCTCAACATCCGTGCCGAACGCCGTCTCTCCCCGGTCGGTGCAGGTGTCGAAGTCCTCGGCAGCCTCAACAATCCGCGCGTGACCTTGGTTGCCAAGGAAGCCATGAGTGAAAAAGACAAACTCTCCTGGCTCATCCTCAACCGTGCCAGCAGCGGCAGTGACGGCGACAACGCCACGCTCTCTGCGGCCGCCAGCGCGCTGCTTGCTGGCCAAGTCAACGACCGCATCGGCCTTGTCGACGATTTGGGCTTTACCAGCAAACGCAGCCGCAACGCCCAAACCGGCGAGCTCAACCCTGCCGAACAAGTCCTGACCGTCGGCAAACAGCTCACCAACAACCTCTACGCAGGTTACGAATACGGCATCTCCAGCGCCGAACAATCCGTCAAACTCGTGTACCAACTGACCCGCGCCATCCAAGCCGTTGCCCGCATCGGCACGCGCTCCTCCGGCGGCGAGTTGAAATACACCATCCGCTTTGACAACTGGTTCGGCAAAGACGAACCCGAGCCGGAAGAACAACACTAAAAGCCGTGAAAAAGGCCGTCTGAAATTCATCTTTCAGACGGCCTTTATCTTGTTCTACCGTATTAGAATCTTCAGCCATGCCTCAAAAAACAAAGGCCAACGGCGCAAGTTTGAAAATAAATGCAGCTAAAAAAGTGAACGGCAAACCATGGCTTATTCAAGGTTAGCGATAAATAAAGCAGATGCAAAAAGGCCGTCTGAAACTGACAGGGGCAGGTTTCAGACGGCCTTTTTTTAATTATCGAAATATCTTGTGCATGGCGTTGCTGATTAATTCGAGCTGTTTCTTATATTCGCGGCAACGGGGGCAGAGCGACAGGTGCACGGCAAGGGCAATGCGGTTAAAAAGACTGAGACGCACTTGGTCTTGCTGTTTGGAAATCAGATCGGTCATTTTGCGGCATTTTTTCATGGCGTTTTCCTGTCAGGCATGGGAGAACCATTTGATTTGCAGGCACTGGCGCAAGGTTTCGCGCGCGCGGTGCATGATGGTGTGATAGTTGGCATGGCTGATGCCGCATTGCTCGCGGATTTCATCGCTTGAAAAACCGAGAATTTCTTTCATGGTAAACACGCGGGCGGTGTTTTCCGGCAGATGGTAGAGGCAGGTCTGTAAAACTTGGTAGAACTCTTTATTGTTCAAACTGGCTTCGGGCGAGTCCCAACCCTGAGGTTGTCCTTCATCCGTCCAATGCCCGTCAGCGGCAAAATGTCCTTCAAAGGCTTCATCCAAGGCTTCCTCGTCGCGCGTGACGAAAACTTGGCGTTGCCGTCCGATTTGGCGCAGGCAGTCGGTAATTTTGTTTTTTAAGATTGCAAACAGCCAGCTGCTCACTTGGGCGTCGCCTTTGAAACCCTCGGCCGCACGGTAGGCAGAAAGCATGGTTTCCTGTACGAGGTCTTCCGCCAAATCGGGGCGGTCGGGCAGCTGGATATGGGCAAAGCGCAACAGCAGTTTGCGGGATTCGGCAAGCTCGGCATCGGTCAGTTCGGGTAGAGCCATAATGTATCAGTATGAAAGGAATGATCAATATACTTTTGATTTTACGCTGATACGGCAAGAGCATGCGATTGAATCTATAAACGATTTCAGTAGTATTTTTGTTTCGCCGAAACCGACTGCGTCCGTTTCAGACGGCCTTGGTTTATGCCGCAACCAAAATGCCCTGTTCCCGCCAATCCGTCCATTTCTGCCTTAATGCGTCCTGCCAAGCGTTTTCAGACGGCATGAACTCTGCCAGCATGGTTTGCAGGCCATTTAGGGAAGTGGGCGTTTCTGCCAGCGTTTCCAGCAATAAGGCGTCGAATCCATCAAGCATTTGGTACATCACGTCGTCTTCCTTATCGCGCCACACCAAAACGGCAGTTTCCGCCTCCTGCAATTCGTCCGTCACGTCATACTGATAACGGCGCACAAAGGCGGCGGGAGAAAGGGTGTAGGCCAAATCGTCTGAATCGGCATGGGTTGTTTGGCTGTCGGTTTGAGCGGTTTCGGCAAGCAGCTGGGTGTGTTCAAAGTCCATCAATGCCAAGAGGTCGTCTGAAAGCGGCAGGCTTTGGCAATATCGGAGGAACTCGCCGGGGATTTCTTGAAAATAGGGCGTTTGTGCGCGCGCGTCGCGGACGAAACCTTCTTTCAGACGGCCCCATTCTTCGCTGTCAAAGTATTGCAGCGTTTCGGTATAACAGCGGTCGATAAAGCTGTGAATATTGTTGCGTATCAGGCGGATATAGACGTTCAGGCGCTCTTGCGGCAATCCGTCTGCGGCTTTGCCTTCGCGTATGGCTTGGGCAAAGCGGTGTTGGTATTGGGCAGAGGTTTCAGGCTGCACGGCGGTATTCCTTTCCGGCACGCGTTTGATAGTCGGCGATTTTGGCGACTTCAGCTTCGAGTTCGGCAAAAGGCGGGAAATTGAAATCGCGTTCCAGCAGGGTGGGCGGAATCGTCGGCAGTTTGGCATAGGCGAGTTCGAGCAAATCCCAAACAGTCGGCAATACTGCGGCGCCGTGGGTATCAATCAACAATTCGGGCGTTTCCACGTCATGTCCGGCAATATGGATATAGCACACGCGCTCTGCGTCCACATTTTCTAAAAAGGCTTCAGGCGACAACAGGCCGTGGTTGACGGCGTTGACATAAATATTGTTCACATCCAAATGAATACCGCAGTCGGCTTCACGGGCAACGGCGTTGAGGAACTCAACCTCGTTCATCTCGGCAAGCGGAGAATGCAGATAGTAGGAGGTGTTTTCCACGGCAATACGGCAGCCCAACCGGTCTTGCACTTCGCGGATACGCCGCGCGGTATGCCGCACCATCTCTTCAGTGAAGGGCAGCGGCAACAGGTCGTAGAGATGACCGCCATCATGGCAGTAGCTCAAATGGTCGGAGAAAAACGTGCAATCGTAGCGGCGCATCATTTCTTTGATTCCGTCTATCAAGGCAGTATCCAGCGGGGCCTGTCCGCCCAGCGACATGGATAATCCGTGCAACGCCAGCGGCAGCCGCTCTGCCACGCGGTCAAACTGTTTGCGCGCCCTGCCGCCCATTTTCAGCCAGTTTTCGGGGGCGGCTTCGATAAAGCGTATCGGGCTGTCGTCTGAAAGCGAGAGGAAGTCTTCCGCCAAGTCGCGGCGGTAGCCCAAGCCTGCGTGTTGAATCATGGTGATGTCCTGTTATGATGCCGTATGAACGACAAAGTCGCATTTTTGTTTATAAAATGCGACTTTGTTAAAGGTATGTTGCAGGATTATTTAGAACCGCATTTACCTTCGCCGCATTTGCCTTCTACTACTTTGGCAGCTTTGGCTTTAGATGCTTTGCCTTTTTTGGCGTGAGTTTTTTCCACGGTTGAACCGCATTTGCCTTCGCCACATTTGCCTTCGCTTGCTTTAGAAACAGCGCTTGCACCGCATGAACCTTCACCGGCTTTAACCGCACCGCAAGAGCCTTGAGCAGATTTCTGAACACCTGCTTTGCTGCTTAACGGTTTATCAGCGGCAACAACGCCGGCAGCCAGAGACAGGGACAGCGCACCGGCCAAAGCAGCAGCTACATTTTTTTTCATTTTAACTTCCTTTTTAGAATACGAGTTTAAATAAATCAAGGGATAATATCGGGCATTTAAAGTCGGCCCGCGACCGTTAATCCTTAAAGAAAATGCTTGATACGACAACAGCGTTTCTTCAGCAGGGCATCCAAAGACAGACGGCCTGCGCCCTGCAATAGGACAGGAAATAAAACCACCAAATAAATCAGTGCTATTTTATAACCGTTGTCGCACACATTGTACCCCAAGCCGGCATGTACCGCAGACCATGCGACAGCCGTTACGACCATCAATCCCAGCGCGGACAGCCGCGTTGCCAAGCCGACGATGAGCAGCGCAGGCAAAACCAGTTCCGCCCACATGGCCAAATTCCAGTTGACCGTATCCGACAACAAATTGAACGGAAAGGGAAATTGACTGTTTATTTCTGCAAACCAGTTTTCCCCGTTCCATTTTTCCAAACCGGACTCAAGAAATTCATACGCGGCAAAAAGCCTGAGCGTCAACAAACCGAAAGCAGCCTGCCAAGAGGGGTTGGATGAGGTGTTCATTTATTTTCCTAATCAATGTGTGTTGAATGGGATGGGACGAAAAATCAATCGGCACCATCCCATATTTCATGCCTGTTTAGACGCGGCAGCTTTAAAAAACTGACGAAATAAATAAAGTTATTTTCTTATTCATTGTTTTATAAAGATTAAAAATTCAAAAGGCCGTCTGAAACACCATGCTTGATTGGGTTTCAGACGGCCTTTAATGATGAACGCGGTCAATCAATCCGCTTGTTTACACAATTCGACAATTTCTGCGCCGTATTTGTCGATTTTCTCCTCATTCATGCCGTGGATTTCCGCCAACTCCGCCAAATCTTGCGGCCGTCGGGCGGCAATCGCGCGCAGGGTAACTTTGCTGCATATCTGATAGGCTTCGAGGCCTTCATGGCGGGCAGTATCGATGTTCCACTGAAGCAGACGGCGCATCAAACGGCGTTTGCGTTTATCCTCTTCGCTCAGGCCGTCTGAAAACGGGCGGCAGATGTTTAAAATGCCCTCGCCGTATTGCTCGATACGTTTTTCGCCGAGTTTATACACGCCTAAAAGGTCGATGGGTTCGGCAGGCGTATTGGTCAGCAAATCGTCCATGCTTTCGTTGGAGAATACCGTTCCCAGCGTCACTTGATCGGCACTTGCCTGCTGCTCGCGCCAAGTTTCCAAAACCTGTTTTAAGGCCTGTTCGCGCTCGCCCAAGCTGTGGATAACTTGTATATTATCTGTGGAAACTGTACCGGCTTCGGCCGTTTCGCAAACGTCGAGTATCTCCAAACCGAATTTATTGATTTTCGCCTCACCCAGGCCGTAGATTTGATGTAAATCTTCCAAACTTCGGGGCATTTTTTCGACAATATCGCGCAGGGTTTTGTCGCCGCAAACCACATAGGCCGGTACTTCCTCCGCCTGGGCGCGTTGTTGACGCCATTGGCGCAATGCCTGCCACAAACGCTCTTCGCGCTCGGTGCGCAACCAATCGTCTTTCGGCTTTTGGGTGGCCGTTTTTTCGCGGCGCAGGGGACGCAACATGACTTCGGTTTCGCCCTTGAGGACTTTTTTGGCCGCTTCGGTCAGCTGCAAGGCTTGATGCTGCTCGACGTTGACGGTGAGATAGCCCAAGCTGATGCACTGGCGGATGACACTGCGCCATTCCTTGTCAGTCTGTTCGCTGCCGATGCCGAATGTGGATAACTTGTCATGGCCGTTGCGCAGTATCCAATCGTCGCTTTTACCGCGTAAAAGGTTGGTGATGTAACCGGCGGCAAAGCGTTGTCCGGCGCGGTACACGCAGCTGAGTAATTTTTGCACCAACACCGTGCCGTCAAACCGCACGGGCGGATGCAGGCAGTTGTCGCAATGGCCGCAGGGTTCGGATTCTTCGCCGAAATGTTTGAGCAGCAGTACGCGGCGGCAGGCGGCGGTTTCGCAGACGGAAAGCATGGCATCGAGTTTTTGCATTTCGATTTGCTTTTGCACCTCGTCGCTGTTGCCTTCGGCAATCCGTTCGCGCAGCAACACCCAATCGTTCAAGCCGTAACACAGCCAGCTCACGGCAGGCAGACCGTCCCGGCCGGCGCGCCCCGATTCCTGATAGAAATGTTCGACACTTTGGGGCATATCGAGATGGGCGACAAAGCGCACGTCGGGTTTGTCTATGCCCATGCCGAACGCCACGGTCGCCACCACAATAATATTGTCTTCATGCGTAAAGCGGCGTTGGTTTTCCTCGCGCACGTCCATGCTCAAACCGGCATGATACGGAATCGCCTCCAAGCCGTTTTCACACAAAAACTGAGCCACATCCTCGACTTTTTTGCGGCTTAAGCAATACACAATGCCGCTTTGCCCATACATCTGCTTGCGGATGAAATCCAGCAATTGTTTTTTGCCATTATTTTTTTCGATAACCTGATAATAAATATTCGGACGGTCAAAGCTGGAAATAAATTCGGGCGCATTGTCCAAGTGCAGATAATGCTTGATGTCGGCGCGCGTGGCCGCATCGGCGGTAGCGGTCAGGGCGATGCGCGGGACGTTCGGATAGCGTTCGGCAAGCATGCCGAGCTGTTGATATTCGGGGCGGAAATCGTGTCCCCATTGGCTGACACAATGCGCCTCATCAATGGCAAACAGACTGACGGTTTGTTGGTCGAGAAAACGTAAAAAGCGGTCGGTAACCAAGCGTTCCGGTGCGACATAAAGCAGTTTCAGACGGCCTTGGGCAAGTTTGTCGGCAATCTCGCGCGCCTCATCTGCCGATGTGCTGCTGTTGACTGCCGCCGCTTCAATCCCGGCCACATGCAGGCTGGCCACTTGGTCGTTCATCAGCGCAATCAGCGGCGATACAACAACCGCCACGCCTTCGCGCATCAGCGCCGGAATCTGGTAACACAAAGACTTGCCCCCGCCCGTCGGCATCAGCACCATCAAACTCTCGCCGCCGGCCAAAGCATTGACGATAGCCTCCTGCTTGCCACGAAATTCGGGATAACCGAATACTTCGTGCAAAATCTGTTTGGAGGTCGGCTGAAGCATAATGGTTCCGTAGAATAGGGGAAAGCGTTATTTTAACGGTTTTACACCCGCGTATGTGCGGAACATTTTGCCGCCGCTTTTTCAGACGGCCTGAAATTCAACTCTATTAAAGTTATTTAATTTTAAATAAAGATTTATTTTGTTTTAAATGAAATGCACAAAGGCCGTCTGAATCCTAATCTTCGGATTTCAGACGGCCTTTCAAAAATAAAATCTTTAGGCTTTTTTGACGAACTCAGATTTCAAGTTCATCGCGCTGCCATCGATTTTGCAACCGATATTGTGGTCGCCCTCTTGCAGGCGGATGCCTTTGACTTTGGTGCCTTGCTTGATGACCATAGAGCTGCCTTTGACTTTCAGATCTTTAATCAAGACAACCGTATCACCATCTTGCAATACCGCGCCGTTGGCATCTTTGACTTCCAAGGCATCATCGCTTGCAGCCGCAGCATCGGCCTCGTTCCACTCATGGGCGCACTCAGGGCAAACGTATTGGGCACCGTCTTCGTAAGTGTATTCGGAGTGGCATTTCGGGCAGGAAGGTAGGGACATGAGGTTTCCTTATAAATATGATAAAAGAAGCGTAAAACGCAAATAATACAATGTCTAAATTATTGATTCGCCTTGCTGCCGCCTACGCCGTAAACGGCATTCCAAGCCGCGTCCAACATTTGGCCGGCTTGTTGCAGCTTGGCATTTTGCTGCTCTTTCTGAGCCAAAGCCGTCTGAATTTCGCCTTTCAAACGGTCAATATCGGATTGTGCGGCCTGCAAACGGCGCTGCGCGCTTTCCAAATCACTTTGCAGGGAAATGATTTTGCTGTCGTTGCTGTTTTGCTCATGCAAAGCGGCACGGTAAACCGATTGGACGGACAGCAAACGGTCTTCCGCCTCACCGGCATACGCGGCAGCGGCGGATAACATCATCAGGGCAAGTAAGGTTTTTTTCATGGGTTTTCCTTTAAAGTTGTTTGATTTGTAAAGTAAAGCGCAGAGCCGATTTTTCCGCCGCCAAGTTTACATAATATGCTTGTTGGTCTTTGTTCTTGATGGCTTATTTTATCCAATCCGGACATTCAGGCTGCCGATAAAAGTTAATTCAATCGGCAGTTGTAACAGGCAGGCGGCTATTATTTTCTCATATTCTCCGCCTTATTCCATTATTTTCTGGTTTTATTATAAAAGGCCGTCTGAAAAATTTTCAGACGGCCTTTTTGAGTTTCACAATGATGGCTCTGCCTCTCGTCAAAAAGCTTTCCTGTATTTTTAAATTACAGTCATATTTAAATATGTAAATATGATTTATTTATTGTAAAATTTATCCTTTAGTCATGCCGGAGCATATGGTGTTGCGGCTGTCTGCATCTTTTTTAATTCTTCTTCCATGAGAACCCTATGATGAAAAGCAACCATCTCGCCTATGCCGTTTTGGCAGCCCTACTATCTATCCAAACCCTGCCGGCTTCTGCAGCCAAATCTGATACTGCTTCTGCCGTCGAGGCATCCGGGCAAGAAGCGCAACAAGCCTCAGACTCTATCGCAAACTACGTTGACGACCAGATCGTCCAAGGCCCAGCAACCGTTGATTTGGGCAATCAGGCCAAACTGAAACTACCTGCAAAAATGGTCTTTGTGAAAAAAAATCGCGCCAATGCCATGATGAGAGAAGCAGGCAACGCTACAGATCCCAACCGCTACGGCCTGATTCTCCCCGAGTCGGAAAACGAGGACGGTGATACTAATTGGATGGTAGACCTAACCTTTACCGATTCCGGCTATATCAAAGACGATGATGCCAAAGAATGGGATGTTGAGGCCATGCTCGAGCAGCTGAAAGAAGGTACCGAGGAACAAAATAAAGAGCGTGCCTCCCGCAACCTGCCGGAATTGGAAACACGCGGCTGGGTAGAAAAACCGCAATATGATGCAAAGACCCATCGTCTGATTTGGTCGATTGACGTTCTGAATAAAAACGAACCCGATCCCAATCCTGCCATCAACTACAATACTTTCCAGCTGGGACGCGAAGGCTATATTGAATTGACTATGATCACCGATTTGAAAAGCATAGATCAATACAAACCTATTGTGCAAGAATTGTTGGGCAATATCGAATTCAATGAAGGCAAGCGCTACAGCGATTTCAATGCGGCAACCGACAAAGTGGCCGAATACGGACTGGCTGCCTTGGTTGGCGGTATCGCTGCAAAAAAACTGGGATTATTAGCTTTGGCCGGCGCATTACTGGCTAAATTCGGCAAACTGATTATTTTTGGTGCTGTTGCAGCAGGTGCATTGTTTAAAGGCCTATGGCGCAAAAAAGATAAAAACAAACCGAGCGAAGAAGAATAAATAAATCCTGTTCAAAATAAAAAGGCCGTCTGAAAACTTGGCATTCCCAGTTTTCAGACGGCCTTTTATCATTCATGCCTTACGAACGGATCCGTTTCAACACTTCTTCTTTGCCGATCAAAGCCAATACGGCATCGACGCTTGGGGTTTTCGCCGTACCACAGACTGCGAGGCGCAAAGGCATACCGAGTTTGCCCATTTTGATGCCTTCTTCGTCGCAGAAAGGTTTGAAGAGGTCGTGGATGGCTTCGGCGGTCCAGTCTTCCAGCCCTTCGAGGCGTTCAGCAAAGCGCAGCATACGGGCGGCGGCTTCGTCGTCCCAGTGTTTCTGCATGTCTGCTTCGGCCGGCGTTTGTTTGACGTAGAAGTAGAGGCACTCGTCGGCAAGCGTGTTCAGGTCTTGGGCACGGTCTTTGACCAATGCCAACACGTCTTCCAAAGCAGGCTTGCTTGTTTCATGGATATCGCGCAGGGCGAGGCGCGGTTTCACCATTTCGGCCAGTTTTTCGTTGGCGGTGATTTTGATGTGTTCGCCGTTGATCCAGTAGAGTTTTTTCAAGTCCATACGGCTTGGAGACGGGGAAACGTCTTTCAAATCAAACCATTCGATGAATTGTTCCATTGTGAAGAATTCATCGTCGCCATGCGCCCAGCCTAAACGTGCCAGATAGTTGAGCATGGCTTCGGGCAGGATACCCATCGCGCCGAAATCGGTAATGGCAACGGTATCGCCGCTGCGTTTGGAGATTTTTTTGCCTTGTTCGTTAAGAATCATGGGCAGGTGGCCGTATTCGGGCAGATTTGCACCGATGGCTTTTAAGATGTTGATTTGTTTCGGGGTGTTGTTCACATGGTCGTCACCACGGATAACGTGGGTAATGCCCATGTCGTAGTCGTCCACGACAACGCAGAAATTGTAGGTCGGCGTGCCGTCGGCGCGGGCGATAATCAGGTCGTCGAGTGCTTCGTTGGGGATGGAGATTTCGCCTTTGACCAAATCCGTCCATTTCGTAACGCCGTCCAAAGGCGTTTTGAAGCGGACGACGGGTTGAACGTCGGCAGGGATTTCGGGCAGAGTTTTGCCTTCTTCCGGACGCCAACGGCGATCGTACGTCGCCGTGCCTTCTTTTTCTGCTTTCTCGCGCATGGCTTCCAGCTCTTCTTTGCTGCAATAGCAGTAGTAGGCATGGCCTTTTTCTAAAAGTTCGGCGATGACTTCTTTATAGCGGTCGAAACGGCGGGTTTGGTACACGACGTTGTCGGCGTTGTCGTAGTTCAGGCCGACCCATTTCATGCCGTCGAGGATGATGTTGACGGATTCGGCAGTAGAGCGCGCCAAGTCGGTGTCTTCGATACGCAATAAGAATTCGCCTTTATGATGGCGGGCAAACGCCCATGAAAACAAGGCGGTGCGTACGCCGCCGATGTGCAGGTAGCCGGTGGGGCTGGGGGCGAAACGGGTTTTGACGGTCATGATGACTCCAAAGTCTTTGAAAACAGGTATTTTACTTTTTCGGCAAGGTTTAAACAATGTACGGCCGTCTGAAAATAATGTCGGCGCAGAAGGACCGTCTGGGAACTTTTCTCCTGAAAACAAGACAAATGATAATCATTTCTTTGAAAGTATCCGCTCATGAACAAACGCGCTTTATTTGCCGTCCTCGCCCTCCTGCCCCTTTTTGCCCAAGCCGAAATCAAAACTATCAAAGACGTATTGGGACGCGAAGTCAAAGTCGATGTCCCTGTCAAACGCGCGGTTTTGGCGTTTTACTATCCCGACTATATCGCGGTAACGGGCGCGGACAAATTTAAAAACGTCATCGGCATTTCGCGTGAGTTTTGGGAGAAATTCAATCCCGGCAGCTGGGCGATGTTCAAACAGAAGCTGCCTACGCTGCAAAACATTGCGGACATCGGCAACATCAGCACCGGCACGTTTTCACTGGAGAAAACGCTCGCGCTCAAGCCGGACGTATTGATTCTGGCCGACTGGCAGTATAAGGCCGTCGCCACCCACCTGCCGCGCATTGAAGCGGCAGGCATACCCGTCGTCGTGGTCGATTTCAACGCTGAAACCGTCGCGCGGCACACGCGCAGTGCGGAAATTTTCGGCGAACTCAACGGTACGCAGGCGCGCGCCCAAAAAATTGCCGCCGAATACGCCCGAGGCATTGCCGACATCCAAAAACGCGTCGCGCGCGCCAAGCAGTCCAAACCGAAAATCTATATCGAGTTCGGCGACAAAGGCCCGTCCGAATACAGCTACACCTTCGGCAAAGATATGTGGGGCGCGATTGCCGACACAGCAGGCGGTAACAATATCGCCGCGCCTTACGTTAAAAACTGGGGACCGATAAACCCTGAAAAATTCCTGACGGCCAAACCCGACGTCATCGTCATTTCGGGGACGGAAAACGGCCATAAAGACAAGCCTGGCATTATGGCGATGGGCATAGGCATCAGCCAGGCCGATGCGCAACGCCGCCTGGCCGGATTTGTCAAACGCAAAGGCTGGGCAGACATTCCTGCCGTCAAAAACAAACGCGTTTACGGCATCTACCACACCGCCTCCCGCTCGATCGCCGATTTGGCCAGCGCGCAATTTATCGCCAAAACCCTGTATCCGCAGCAGTTTGCCGACATAGACCCAAACAAGACCTATCTGGACTTCTACCGCAAATACCTGCCCGTCGTGCCGGACGGTACATTTTATATCCGATTGAAATAGCGGCTGCAAAAATCATAGGCTCAGGCCGTCTGAAGATTCAGACGGCCTGAACATGCTATGCCGATACTGTTCTTTCAACAAAGTTACTGGGTACGTATGAACGGAAAAAACCAAATCGATCGGCCTCAGGCTCCGGTCGTCAGCATCAGCGAATGGTTGGTTGGTAACCAGCTTGATTATGATGATTCCGCTGGTCAATCTGATCATGATGTTTGTGTGGGCATTCAGCTCAAACACCAATCCGAATAAAGCCAATTATTTCAAGGCTGCCTTGATTCTGTTTACCATCGTAATGGCAATTTATCTGGTGCTGGCCGTAGTCATTTTTGGCAGTATAGCTGCAAATCAATATTAATAAGTAAGAATACATTTAGGCCGTCTGAAACCTAAAAGGCTTCAGACGGCCTTTTGTATGGCTTGCCCAAGGCTCAACTGCTTATCCAATTCCAAACGGCATCGCTCCATTTTCCGATACGGTAGAGAAACAAAGAATAGCTCTCCTGCATCAGGAACTTGGCTTTCTTGCTGCGCTCGTCAAAGCGCGTGGTCGGAGTGGCGGAGAACTGCGCGTCTGACAAGCCCAAATCGGCGGCCATTTCTTCGGCGCGCGCCAAATGATACGGGTCGCTGACAACAATAATGCTGCCGACTCCGTTGGCGTGCATGATGGGGACGATATTGCGCAGGTTTTCGTAAGTGTTGCGCGACGTGTTTTCAAACAGGATATTGTGCGCCGGTATGCCCTGCTTGAGCGCGTATCGGCGCCCCACTTCGGCTTCGGTCATAAATCCTTTTTTGGGTGTACCGCCGGTGAAAATGATTTTGCCGACCCGATGGCTTTGGTAGAGCGTGATGGCATGGTTGATTCGCTCACGGAATACCGGCGACGGGCGTTTGTCCCACGCCGCCGCACCCAACACCACCGCCGCATCGGCATGAACGTCCTTCGGCAAGGTTTGCAAACCTGTCCGGTAAATCTGCCATGTGCCGCTCAAAAAAATACCGCACACCAGCAAAACGCTCAAAGCAAGGCCGCGAAACAGGTAATATCGCAGGCCATTGCGGCTTTTAAGCAGGGAAATCATCTTCAGACGGCCTTATCCAACCCCGTCAGCCGAGTAGGGCGGCAATGTTTTCTAACGGACGGCCGATGGCTGCACGCGTAGGCGTTACCAAAATGGGACGCTCGAGCAGGGCGGGGTGTTCGGCGATTGCCTGAAGCAGGGCAGCATTGTTCAAATCAGGATTATCCAAACCCAATTCTTTGTACAAATCGTCTTTCGTGCGCATCATGCCGCGCACCGATTCGATACCGAGTTTGGCAAACATATCCTGCAAAGTCGCCAAATCGGGCGCGGTATCCAGATATTTGACCACGTCGGCGGCAACGCCTTTTTCTTCGAGCAAAGCCAGCGCGGCACGCGATTTGCTGCAACGCGGGTTGTGATAAAGTGTGAATTCAGACGGCATGAAAATCTCCGTATTATTGCAAAATCATTTAATGATGGCGGTTATTATCGTCTGCAACTGATTTTTACTCAAACTTTTTACCTGATATCTTGATACGAATCGGTAGGCATACCCACCAAACCGTTTTACAATAAACACAATTTCGATTGGCAACCTCAAGGATACAACCATGAAAGCCTTAACCGCCCTTCTACTGTCCACCACCGTTTTTACCGCTGCACCGGCCTTTGCGGCCGACGAAACGGCAGGTTGGCAGGACAACAAACCGCAAAGTCTGGAATCGCTCAAAGCCCCCGTGCGCGTGGTCAACCTTTGGGCAACCTGGTGCGGCCCCTGCCGTAAAGAAATGCCCGCCATGTCCGCATGGTACAAAGCGCAGAAAAAAGGCAGCGTCGATATGGTCGGCATCGCGCTGGATACCACCGACAACATCGGCAAGTTCCTGAAACAAACGCCGGTCAGCTACCCGATTTGGCGTTACACCGGCGCCAACAGCCGCAACTTCATGAAAGCCCACGGCAACAACGTCGGCGTATTGCCCTTCACAGTCGTTGAAGCGCCGAAATGCGGCTACAAACAAACCATCACCGGCGAAGTCAACGAAAAAAGCCTGACCGCCGCCGTGAATTTGGCCAAAACCAAATGTAAATAAAACAGCGGATAGGGTGCTTAACCTACGCTGCTGATACCGAGGCCGTCTGAAACCCAACCGTTCAGACGGCCTTTTTTCAAACCATATTACTTTGTGTTGCAAACCGACAGTGTCTCCACAGGCAGAACCGGGGTTTCACTATCAAAAAGCAGCCGAAATATTTATAATCTGTGAATATCCCCATTTTTTCAGACGGCATGTTGCCCTATCGATGACGCCGGCCGTCTGAATCCCTATTTTCAGGAAAACCCATGATCCGTTTCGAACAAGTTTCCAAAACCTATCCCGGCGGTTTCGAAGCCCTGAAAAATGTCAGTTTCCAGATTAACAAAGGTGAGATGATTTTTATTGCCGGCCATTCGGGCTCAGGAAAATCCACCATTTTGAAGCTGATTTCAGGCATTGCCAAGCCTACCAAAGGCAAGGTTTGGTTCAACAACCAAGACCTCGGCACCTTAAGCGACAATCAGATCGGCTTTATGCGCCAACACATCGGCATTGTCTTCCAAGACCACAAAATCCTCTACGACCGCAATGTCTTGCAAAACGTTATCCTGCCTTTGCGGATTAGCGGTTATCAGCCGCGCAAAGCGGAAGAGCGTGCGCGCATTGCGATTGAGAAAGTCGGCTTGAAAGGCCGCGAAAACGATATGCCCATCACTTTGTCCGGCGGCGAACAACAACGTTTGTGCATCGCGCGCGCAGTGGTTCACCAACCCAGCCTGCTGATTGCCGACGAACCGTCCGCCAGCCTCGACCGCGCCTATGCGCTGGATATTATGGAATTGTTTAAAACCTTCCATGAAGCAGGCACGACCGTGATTGTTGCGGCGCACGATGAAACGCTGATGGCGGATTACGGCCACCGCGTCTTGCGCCTGCAGAAAGGACGCCTCGCATGAGTATGATTCATTACATCTCGTTACACGTCGAATCGGCACGCGCCGCACTCAAAGAGCTTCTGCGCCAACCCATCGGCACGCTGCTGACCCTGCTCATGCTTGCCGTTGCCATGACCTTGCCGCTGTTTATGTATTTGGGCATCCAAAGCGGACAAAGCGTGTTGGGCAAACTCAACGAGTCGCCGCAGATTACGGTTTATATGGACACCGATGCGGCAGGTTCTGATACCGATACGGTGAAAAACCTGCTCCAACGCGACAGCCGTATCGATAAAGTCCGCTTTATCAGCAAGCAGGAAGGTTTGGAAGAATTGCAGACCAATCTCGACCAAAACCTCGTTTCCATGCTCGATGGCAACCCGTTGCCCGACGTCTTTATCGTTACGCCCGACCCTGCCACTTCTCCGGATCAGATGCAGGCCATCTATAAAGACATTACCAAACTGCCGCGCGTTGAATCGGCAACCATGGATACCGAATGGGTACAAACCCTTTATCGTATTAACGAATTTATCCGCAAGATTTTGTGGTTCCTCTCGCTGACTTTGGGCATGGCCTTTGTCTTGGTGGCACACAACACCATCCGCCTGCAAATCCTCAGCCGTAAGGAAGAGTTGGAAATCACCAAACTGTTGGGTGCGCCCGCTTCCTTCATCCGCCGTCCTTTCCTTTATCAAGCAATGTGGCAGAGTATTTTCTCCGCCGCCGTCAGCTTGGGCTTGTCGGCTTGGCTGCTGGCCGAAGTACGGCCGCTGGTGGACGCGATGTTCAAACCCTACGGTCTGAACATCGGCTGGCGTTTCTTCACATTTAGCGAAGTGTCGCTGGTATTCGGCTTCGTCATCGCGCTGGGCGTATTCGGCGCATGGCTGGCCACCACACAACACCTCTTAGGCTTCAAAGCCAAAAAATAAGCCTTAGCAAACAGGCCGTCTGAACCATTCAGACGGCCTGAAATCTTATCCTTTCGCAACTTAAACAAACCTTGTGAAAATTTAATACTGCCAAATCTAACAGCAAGGGCATAATCCCTTATAATTGATGATTTATTATCCATCTCATTTCATTTGTGCGGCATAAGCCGTGCAGACAAATAACGAAAGACATCCTGTGGACAAACTCAAAATCTCTGCCAACGGCCCCCTTAACGGCGAAATCATCGTATCCGGCGCAAAAAACGCCGCCCTGCCGCTGATGTGTGCCGGTCTGTTGACTTCCGGCACTTTACGCTTAAAAAACGTACCCATGCTCGCCGACGTCAAAACCACCCAAAAACTGCTGCAAGGCATGGGCGCACGCGTTTTGACCGACAACATCTCCGAATTTGAAATCAACGGCGGCACTGTCAACAACACCTGCGCACCTTACGAGCTGGTAAAAACCATGCGCGCATCCATCTTGGTTTTGGGCCCGACCCTCGCCCGCTTCGGTGAAGCCCAAGTCAGCCTGCCCGGCGGCTGCGCCATCGGTTCGCGCCCGGTTGACCAACACCTCAAAGGCCTCGAAACCATGGGGGCGGAAATCACCATCGAACACGGTTACGTCAAAGCCAAAGGCCGTCTGAAAGGCACGCGCGTCACCATGGACGTCGTGACCGTAGGCGGTACCGAAAACCTGCTGATGGCGGCCACGCTCGCCGAAGGCACCACCATCCTCGAAAACTGCGCCATCGAGCCCGAAGTTGTTGATTTGGCCGAATGCCTCGTCAAAATGGGCGCAAAAATCAGCGGCATCGGTACAGCAACCATGACCATCGAAGGCGTAAAAGAACTGCACGGCTGCGAACACAGCGTCGTTCCCGACCGTATCGAAGCCGGTACCTTCCTCTGCGCCGTTGCCATGACCGGCGGCAAAGTCGTCCTGCGCAATGCCGCCCCCAAAACCATGGAAGTTGTGTTAAACAAACTGACAGAAGCCGGCGCCATCATCGAAGCAGGCGACAACTGGATTTCCATCGACATGCAACAACGCCCCAAAGCCGTGGACATCCGCACTGTCGTCCACCCTGGCTTCCCAACCGACATGCAGGCGCAGTTTATGGCCATGAACGCCATTGCCGAAGGCAGCAGCCGCGTGGTGGAAACCATTTTTGAAAACCGCTTCATGCACGTTCCCGAACTCAACCGCATGGGCGCAGACATCACCACCGAAGGCAACACAGCCTACATCAAAGGCGTAGAAAAACTCTCCGGTGCCGTCGTGATGGCAACCGACCTGCGCGCCTCCGCCAGCCTCGTCATGGCCGGTTTGGTCGCAGATGGCGAAACCATCGTCGAACGCATCTACCACCTCGACCGCGGCTATGAATACATCGAGAAAAAACTCGGTGGCGTAGGCGCAAAAATCGAACGCGTACGCGGTTAATCCCATACACAGCCGATAAATAAAAGGCCGTCTGAAACACAGGCAATCGGGTTTCAGACGGCCTTTGCGTATTGTTTTGCGGTATAATTCCCGACATCTTTATCCATTGTTTTTAAAAGCACAAACCATGACACGCAAAATCCTTGTCACTTCCGCGCTGCCGTATGCCAACGGCAGCATCCACCTCGGCCACATGGTCGAACACATCCAAACCGACGTTTGGGTGCGCTTCCAAAAACTGCGCGGCCACGAGTGCCACTACTGCTGCGCCGACGACACCCACGGCACGCCCGTGATGCTTGCCGCGCAAAAACAAGGCATCGCGCCTGAAGACATGATTGCCAAAGTACGCGAAGAGCACCTCGCCGACTTTACCGGTTTCAACATCGGCTACGACAATTATTACAGCACCCATTCCCCTGAAAACAAACAGTTTTCCCAAGACATTTACCGCGCGCTGAAAGCCAACGGCAAAATCGAAAGCCGCGTCATCGAGCAGCTTTTCGACCCTGAAAAACAAATGTTCCTGCCCGACCGTTTCGTCAAAGGCGAATGCCCCAAATGCCACGCCCACGACCAATACGGCGACAACTGCGAAGTCTGCGGCACGACCTATTCCCCAACCGAACTGATTAATCCGTATTCCGCCGTATCCGGTGCCAAACCCGAATTGCGCGAATCCGAACACTTCTTCTTCAAACTGGGCGAATGCGCCGACTTCCTCAAAGCATGGACCTCCGGCAACAACCCGCACGACGGCAAGCCCCATCTGCAACCAGAAGCCCTCAACAAAATGAAAGAATGGCTGGGCGAAGGCGAAGAAACCACGCTGTCCGACTGGGACATCTCCCGCGACGCGCCGTATTTCGGTTTTGAAATCCCCGACGCGCCGGGCAAATACTTCTACGTCTGGCTGGACGCGCCCGTCGGCTACATGGCGTCGTTTAAAAACCTGTGCGACCGAATCGGCATCGATTTTGACGAATACTTCAAAGCCGACAGCCAAACCGAGATGTACCACTTCATCGGCAAAGATATTCTCTATTTCCACGCCCTGTTCTGGCCCGCCATGCTGCATTTCTCCGGCCACCGCGCCCCGACCGGCGTGTACGCACACGGCTTTTTGACCGTGGACGGACAAAAAATGTCCAAATCGCGCGGCACCTTCATCACCGCCAAATCCTATCTGGAACAAGGCCTGAACCCCGAGTGGATGCGCTACTACATCGCCGCCAAGCTCAACAGCAAAATCGAAGACATCGATTTGAACCTGCAAGACTTTATCAGCCGCGTCAACAGCGACCTCGTCGGCAAATACGTCAACATCGCCGCCCGCGCTTCAGGTTTCATCGCCAAACGCTTTGAAGGCCGTCTGAAAGACGTTACCGACAGCGAATTGCTGGCAAAACTGACTGCGCAAAGCGAAGCCATTGCCGAATGCTACGAAAGCCGCGAATACGCCAAAGCCCTGCGCGACATCATGGCCTTGGCAGACATTGTTAACGAATACGTTGATGCCAACAAACCTTGGGAACTCGCCAAACAAGAAGGCCAAGACGAACGCCTGCACGAAGTATGCAGCGAACTCATCAACGCCTTTACCATGTTGACTGCCTACCTCGCCCCCGTATTACCGAAAGTGGCCGAAAACGCCGCCAAATTCCTGAATTTGGAAGCCATCACTTGGGCAAACACGCGCGAAACCTTGGGCGAACACACCATCAACAAGTACGAACATTTAATGCAACGAGTGGAGCAAAAACAAGTGGACGATTTAATCGAAGCCAACAAACAAAGCATCGCCGCCGCAGCCGCGCCTGCCGCCGAAGAGAGCAAATACGAAAAAGTCGCCGAACAGGCAAGCTTTGACGACTTTATGAAAATTGACATGCGCGTCGCCAAAGTATTGAACTGCGAAGCCGTCGAAGGCAGCACCAAACTTTTGAAATTCGACCTCGATTTCGGTTTTGAAAAACGCATCATCTTCTCCGGCATCGCCGCGTCTTATCCCAACCCCGCCGAATTGAACGGCCGCATGGTCATCGCCGTCGCCAACTTCGCCCCGCGCAAAATGGCAAAATTCGGCGTATCCGAAGGCATGATCCTCTCCGCCGCCACGGCAGAGGGCAAACTGAAGCTCCTCGACGTTGACGCAGGCGCACAGCCCGGGGATAAAGTGGGCTAAGCCTTAGCCAAACCATAAGGAGAAACCATGTTAAACCTTTCCGCACCGGTACTTAAAGAAATCGAGTTGCTTCATGCCGCAGGCTTATCGGTTGGCGCTATTGTTACAGTGTTGCGTCTGAAGTTTCCGGTAGAGCTCCATGATCGGGAGGACAAACAAATTGAAGAAGCCGTGCTTCTCATGATCAATCCGCCACGAAAAGCACCTTCTCTTTCCCGCTAAGGTAGCAGTGCCGGTTGAAAGGTAAATTTGGTTATTCTTTAAAAAAAGGCCGTCTGAAAATTTCAGACGGCCTTTTTATTTATCCAAACGCTTATTTCCACTCAAACTTTATCTCAACAATTCATCGGTAACGCGTTGCAGAAACTCAATACGCTCGGGTTTGGCTTCGCCTGATTCGGCAGCGGCTTTGACGGCGCAGCCGGGTTCAGCGCGGTGGGTGCAGTTGTGGAAACGGCACTGGCCGATAAGGTGGCGCAGGTCGGGGAAGTATTGTAATAAATCGGCAGCTTGGAGATGGTGCAGGCCGAATTCTTGCAGGCCGGGGGAATCGATGAGTCGGGTTTCTGCGTCTAAATCGTACAGTTGGGCGTGGGTGGTGGTGTGTTTGCCGGAGTCGAGCGCGGTGGAAATGTCGCCGGTTCGGGCGGCTTGGTTGCCGAGTAGGGCGTTGGTCAGGGTGGACTTGCCCATGCCGCTTTGTCCGAGCAGGATGTTGGTTTGCCCTTCTAAAATGGGACGCAGGATGTCGGCGTTTTCCAATGCGTTGGTTTCGACCACGGGGTAGCCGAGGGTTTCGTAGAATTTGAGTTTCTCGCGCCATTGGGCGGCTTCGGGGAGGTCGGCTTTATTGAGGACGATGACGGCGTTAATGCCGGCCGCTTCGGCTGCGAGGAGGGCGCGTTGCAACAGGGCTTCGCTGGGTGAGGGGCTGGCGGCGGTTACGATGAGCAGTTGGGTAACGTTGGCGGCAATCAGTTTGGTTTTCCACGCGTCTTGGCGGTAGAGCAGGCTTTCGCGCGGGAGGTAGTCTTCAATCACGACTTGTTCGCCGTTGATGGGGCTGATGCGGACTTGGTCGCCGCAGGCGAAATCGACGCGTTTTTTGCGGGTGGTGGCGTCATATGTTTGGCCGTCAGGGGTACGGACAATATAGCGGCGGCCATAGCTGGTAATGATTTGGGCGGTATCGGTCATGATGGGATTTATTGTTTGGAATGGTGTGATTGTACCGAAAGTCGGCTATGGCCGTCTGAAAACTTGTTTGCACCTTTTAACTTTCTTTGGCTTGGTTTTTGGGTGTTTCTACTCTATATTTGCAATGTATTGGTTTTCAGGAGATTTTTTTATGGATTTCAGTCAGTTGCTCAATCAGGTTTTGGATGCGGCTCAAAAAGGCGGCAAAGCGGTGGCGGACAGCCCGCTCAATTCTTTCGGCGGCGGCGCGTTGACGGGTGCTTTGGCATCGATGCTGTTGAAAAAGAAAAACGCAAAGAAGCTGGTCAAGGCTGGCTCGGTCGCCGCTTTGGGTTTTCTGGCTTATAAAGGCTATCAAAACTGGAAACAAAACCGCCAGCAGGACGAATTGCCGCAAAGTGCGTTCCAACCTGCCGGCCTGATTGGTGAAAACCACAGCCGTGTAATTTTGCAAACAATGATTGCGGCGGCGGCTTCAGACGGCCTGATTGACGATGCGGAACGCGCGGCCATTGAGCGTGAAAGCGGCAGCGATGCGGAAACGGCGGCATGGTTGCAGGCGGAATATGCGCAACCGGCCTCCATCGAGCAAATTGCTGCTTCGGTTGGCAATGACGAGGCTTTGGCAGCCGAAACTTATCTGGCGGCCCGATTGGTCTGCGCAGACTTGTCGCGCAAGGAAATCGTGTTCCTGAGCCGTTTGTCCCAAGCTTTGAATTTGGACGACCAACTGGTCGAAAGTTTGGAAAAACAGCTCGAATTGGCTTAAGCCGGATTTAAAAGGCCGTCTGAATCCTAATTTCAGACGGCCTTTCGACTTAATTTCAGAGTAAAATAACCCTTTCGACATATTAAAGGCTGTCTGAACATGAATAAACTTTTTTCCACATTCAAAACGTTTTTAGCCGCTTCGTCCGTCTTGGTATTGGCCGCCTGCCCGAGCGGCAACGCGCCGCAATCCAAACCTTCTACGCAGGGTCAAAATACGGTTTCGCATACTGCACCCAAACCGAAAGCCACGGTTGCGCTGGCTTTGGGCGGCGGCGCATCCAAAGGATTTGCCCATATCGGGATTATTAAAGTTTTGAAAGAAAACAATATTCCGATCAAAATCGTTACCGGCACATCCGCAGGCTCGATTGTCGGCAGTATGTACGCTTCGGGAATGTCGCCCGACCGCCTCGAATTGGAAGCGGAAATTTTGGGTAAAACCGATTTGGTGGATTTGACCTTGTCCACCAGCGGCTTCATCAAAGGCGAAAAACTGCAAAACTACATCAACCGCAAAGTCGGCAACCGCCCGATGCAGCAGTTCCCCATCAAATTTGCCGCCGTTGCAACCGATTTTGAAAGCGGCAAACCGGTGGTGTTCAACGTAGGCAATGCCGGACAGGCCGTCCGCGCTTCTGCTTCGATTCCGAACGTGTTCCAACCTGTTGTTATCGGCAGCCGCAAATATGTAGACGGCGGCCTGTCACAGCCCGTACCGGTCAGCGCGGCGAAAAAACTGGGTGCAAACTTCATCATTGCCGTCGATATTTCCGCCCGTCCGGCCAAAAATGTCAGCCAAGGTATGTTCTCCTATCTTGACCAAACCTTCAACGTGATGAGCCAAACCGCCTTACACCAAGAATTGGGCCAAGCCAATGTAGTCATTAAACCGCAGGTTTTGGAGCTGGGCTCGATTGGCGGTTTCGACCAAAAACAACGCGCCATCCAATTGGGCGAACAGGCCGCACGCGCCGCCCTGCCTGAAATCAAACGCAAACTGGCGGCATATCAGTATTAATCATCCGCCGTTTTGACAGGCCGTCTGAAAGTATGTTTTTCAGACGGCCTTTCTTGTGCAAATCTGCTAAAATCACGCGTTTCCTACAAATCATAAAATCCTAAAAAAATGAATATCTTTTACGAAGAGTCCGGCCAATTCAAAGTTGCCTCCATCGTCCAAAAAAACGACGCCACCTACCAAGTCGATACCCAACACGGCAAACGCACCAAAGTGAAGGCAAACAATGTCTTTGCCGAGTTTGACGGCGATATGGCGGCATTTTTGGAGAACGCGCAGGCGCAGGCGGCGGACATCGACACCGATTTATTGTGGGAAGTATGCGGCGAAGAGGAATTTACCGCCGAAGCCATCGCCGAAGAATATTACGGCCATGCGCCGACCAAAACCGAGCTGGCGGCGACCTTGATTGCGCTTTACGCCGCGCCGATGTATTTCTACAAAAAAGCCAAAGGCGTGTTCAAAGCCGCGCCTGAAGAAACTTTGAAACAGGCGCTTGCCGCCATCGAACGCAAAAAACAGCAAGACGCGCAAATCGACGCTTGGGCGGAAGCCTTGAAACGCGGCGAGATGCCATCTGAAATCGCGGCAGATTTGAAAACCATCTTACACGCGCCCGACAAGCAGTCGCTGACTTACAAAGCCTTTACCAAAGCCGCCGACGCGCTGAAAACCTCCGCCTACGAATTGGCGAAAAAAACGGGCGGCATTACGTCCATCCCCCAATACCTGCAAGACGGGTTTGAAATCAAATACTTCCCCAAAGGAACAGGTTTCCCCGATCTTCCGCTTCCTGAAATGCCCGACCTGCCCAAGGCCGATGTTACCGCCTTTTCCATTGACGACGAATCAACCACCGAAGTCGATGACGCTTTGAGCCTGACCGACTTGGGCAACGGCATGAAACGCGTCGGCATCCACATCGCCGCGCCGTCGCTTGCCGTTAAACCGGGCGACAAAATGGCAAAAAACATCATGGA
Organism: Neisseria sp. HMSC078H04; assembly: GCF_001838135.1. Lineage (NCBI taxonomy): Bacteria > Pseudomonadati > Pseudomonadota > Betaproteobacteria > Neisseriales > Neisseriaceae > Neisseria > Neisseria sp. HMSC078H04. The sequence continues at coordinate 66,535 of NZ_KV835825.1, read as the reverse complement.
ACGCTTGAGCACGGTTTATTTCCCCGGCGGCAAAATCACCATGCTGCCCGAAAACTGGATTGCCGCGTTCAGCCTTGATGCAGGCGCATACCACCCTGCCGTCAGCATTTATTTTGATGTGGACAGCGAGTTCAACGTCGGCGAGCCGACCTGCAAAATCGAAGCGGTCAACATCGCCGAAAACCTGCGCATTCAAGCCATCGAACCGCATTTCAACGCCGAAACCGGCTTGGACGAAGCCGGCGAAATGATGTTTGCCCACCATCAAGACCTGATTTGGTTCTATCAATTCGCCATCGCCCTGCAAAAAGCGCGCGGCAAATACGAACCCGACCGTGCGCCGCAATACGATTACAGCATCGAATTGGATGAGGAAGGCAACGTATCCGTCGTCTGCCGCGAACGCGGTTCGCCCATCGATACGCTGGTCAGCGAGATGATGATACTCGCCAACAGCACTTGGGCACAAATGCTGGACGAAAACGAGCTGCCCGGTCTTTTCCGCGTCCAACCGGCAGGCAAAGTGCGCATGAGCACCAAATCCGAACCGCACATCGGCATGGGCGTGCAGCATTACGGCTGGTTCACCTCGCCGCTGCGCCGCGCCGCCGACTACATCAACCAAAAGCAGCTGATCAGCCTGATCGACGACACTGCCGAGCCGCTGTACCAAAACAGCGATGCCGAGCTTTTCGCCGCGCTGCGCGACTTCGATGCCGCCTATACAGCCTACGCCGACTTCCAACGCCAAATGGAAGCCTACTGGAGCCTCGTCTACCTGCAACAGCAAGGAATGAGCGAGCTGACGGCTACCATCCTCAAAGAAGACCTCGTCCGCATTGAGGGGCTGCCGCTGGTAACGCGCGCGACCGGTATTCCGTTTGACGCGCTGCCCAAATCGCAGGCATTGTTCAAAATCACCGAATTGGATGCCGAGAAGCAGTTTATCGCGCTCAACTATCAAAAAGCCGTTTTACCGGGCTGATAACGTTATTCCGTTTGAAAAAAGGCCGTCTGAACGCAAAAACAGAAATCTTTGATTTCGTTTTCATCCCTGTTCAGACGGCCTTCATCATCTAAAAATGCTACAATTCCCTTTTCTGCCCATCATTTCAAACCATGAAAAAAAACGCCCCCCAATCCTTTGAAGAAGCCTTATCCCGCCTTGAAACCCTGACCCAGGCCATGCAAAGCAGCGAAATGCCGCTGGAAGACGCCCTGGCCGCCTATCAGGAAGGCAACGAATTGGTCAGATACTGCCAAACCAAATTGGCGGAAGTCGAGCAAAAACTGCAAGTCTTGGATGCCGGCGAACTGAAGGAGTTGAACCTTGAACCCGGCGAATGAACTCAAAACATGGCAGCAAAAAGCCCAAGCGCAAACCGAATTGCTGCTGGCGCATTTCTTGCCGTCTGAAAGCCAAGTGCCGCACACGCTGCACGAAGCCATGCGTTACGTTACCCTCGGTGGTGGCAAACGGCTGCGCCCGCTCTTGGTGCTTGCCGCATCCGAATTGGGCGAAGCAAACCAAAATGCCGTCGAGCAGGCGATGGCGGCCATCGAAATGGTGCACGTCTATTCTCTAGTTCACGACGATATGCCGGCGATGGACAATGACAGCCTGCGCCGCGGCAAACCGACCTGCCATGTGCAATACGATGAAGCAACCGCCCTTTTGGTCGGCGATGCGCTGCAAACCCAAGCCTTTGATGTACTGAGCCGTCCGACAGACCTGCCTGCCGAACGTCAGCTTGCCATGTTGTCCACGCTGGCTCAGGCATCCGGCAGCCTCGGCATGGCGGGCGGACAAGCCATAGACCTTGCCAATATCGGCAAAGCCATGAATCAGGCCGAACTGGAACAGATGCACAGCCTCAAAACCGGCGCGCTCATCCGCGCGGCCGTGGCCTTAGGCGCACTTTCCTGCCCAGACTTAACACCGGCGCAAATCCAAACCTTAGACCACTACGCCGCCAAATTAGGCTTGGCTTTCCAAGTGATCGACGATGTATTGGACTGCGAAGCCGATACCGCCACATTGGGCAAAACCGCCGGCAAAGACTCGGACAACGACAAACCGACCTACGTCAAACTGATGGGCCTGCAGGCCGCGCGTACTTACGCAGAAACGCTGATTGCAGAAACCGTTTCCCTGATCGAGCCATTCGGCAGCAAAGCCCTGCGCCTGCGCCAACTGGCAGAGTTTGTTACCGCACGGAAAAACTAAATCTGCAAATAAATAAAGGCCGTCTGAAACCTGATTTTAAGTTTCAGACGGCCTTTTTAACAGCCTGTTTGGCTGGTATCACCCGAATACGGAGTCTTTCAAAATACGGCTCAGAAATCCCCCGCAAACTGCGTTTACAAGCCTCAGCCTGTCTGTTTAATCCAATAGGGCATCTACAAACGCTTTGGCATTAAACGGACGCAAATCGTCGATGCCTTCGCCTACGCCGATGTAGCGGACAGGAACAGGGCGGTCAGAGGCAAGGGCAGCAAGGATGCCGCCTTTGGCCGTACCGTCTAGCTTGGTGACGATAAGGCCGGTCAGACCCAGCGCTTCGTCAAAGGCTTTTACTTGGTTGACGGCGTTTTGACCGATGTTGGCATCAAGCACGACGATGATTTCATGTGGCGCATCAGGCATGGCTTTTTGCAACACGCGCTTCACTTTTTTGATTTCTTCCATCAAATGAAGCTGCGTCGGCAGACGGCCGGCAGTATCAGCCAGCACGATATCGATCCCGCGCGCTTTCGCGGCTTGGACGGCATCAAAACAAACGGCAGCGGAATCGCCCGTAGTTTGCGAAATCACGGTTACATTGTTGCGTTCGCCCCAAGCCTGAAGCTGCTCACGCGCGGCGGCACGGAAAGTATCGCCTGCCGCCAGCAATACAGATTTACCCTGCGCTTGGAAGTATTTGGCCAGTTTGCCGATAGAAGTGGTTTTGCCTGCGCCGTTGATACCGGCAAGCATAATCACGAAAGGCTCCTTGGTTTCCGGCAATACCAAAGGCTTCTCCAGAGGCTTAATCAAATCGTACAGCGCATCTTTCAGCGCACCGCGCAATTCGTTGCCGTCTTTGAGGCCTTTGAGGCTGACACGGTCGCGCACGTCTTTCATCAAGTATTCGGTGGCTTCCATGCCCATATCGCTGGTAATCAGCACGGTTTCCAGCTCTTCGTACAAATCCTCGTCGATTTGTCCGCCGCCGAACACGCCGGCCAACGATTTTGCCATTTTGTCGCGTGATTTGGTCAAGCCTTGTTTCAAACGCGCGGCCCAACTGAGCTTATGTTCTTCTGCCGGAGCAGGGGCTTCAACCGGTGTTTCCACAACGGCTTCTTGAACTTGCTCGACAGCTTCGCTAACTGCCTCAACAGCTTCTTCTTTTACCGCTTCGGCCTGTTCTGCTGCTTTCTCAGCAGCTTCAGCCACTTCAGACGGCATCTCGGAAACAGTTTCTTGAACCTGTTCAACAGCCTCGCTGACTGTTTCAACAGCTGCTTCTTTTACCGCCTCAGCCTGTTCTGCCACTTCTTCAGCAACCTCAGCCGCTTCAGACGGCATCTCGGCAACGGTTTCTTGAACCTGTTCAACAGCCTCGCTGACGGTTTTAACAGCCGCTTCTTTTGCCGCTTCAAGGTGTTCTTCTACTTTTTCCACTGTTTCAGACGGCGTTTCGGTCAAAGCTTCCCGTACCTGCTCGACGGTTTCGCTGACAGTTTCTACAGCCGATTCGACAACTGATTCAACATGTCCTTTGACGTTTTCTGCTAAAGATTCGGCATCTTCTTTAATATTTTCAAATACTTGAGCAACTTCAGATTCTACTTTTGCTGCGGTTTCCTGAACTTGAGCCTCCTCAGGAGCCGGAGTTTCCTGTTTTTTCTTGCGACGGAAGAAGCTGAACATTAAATTTTCCTTTTAATTTTAGAAACTTGAAATAGGGAGTATTGTAGCGTATTTTACGTGGCAAGGTCGTCTGAAAATCAAGGTTGTCAGGTTTTGGCATTTCCAACGTCTAACAAGGCAAACCATCCATACAGGAAACATAGAGATGAAACCCCGTACCTTCTTTTCCCTTTGCGCCAAGTTCGGCTGCCTGCTTGCGCTGGGCGCCTGCTCATCCAAAATGATGGATACCGAAGCCGCAACCGTACCGCAAGCATTGTCCTCGTTGAAAACTCCTGACAACCGCCCTGCCAGTGTCTTCCTGAAAAAAGACAAACCGACCCTGATTAAATTTTGGGCAAGTTGGTGTCCTTTGTGTTTGTCCGAATTGGGACAAACCGAAAAATGGGCGCAAGATGCAAAATTCGGTTCTGCCAACCTGATTACCGTTGCCTCACCCGGTTTTCTACACGAGAAAAAAGACGGCGACTTTCAAAAATGGTATGCCGGTTTGAATTATCCCAAGCTACCCGTCGTTACCGACAACGGCGGCTCCATCGCCCAAAGCCTGAATATCAGTGTTTACCCTTCATGGGCGTTAATCGGTAAAGACGGCGACGTGCAGCGCATCGTCAAAGGCAGTATCAACGAAGCGCAGGCATTGGCTTTAATCCGCGACCCGAATGCCGATATAGGCCGTCTGAAAAACTCGTTCTACAAACCCGACACACAGAAAAAGGATTCAGCAATCATGAATACGCGCACCATCTACCTTGCCGGCGGCTGCTTCTGGGGCTTGGAAGCCTATTTCCAACGCATAGACGGCGTGGTTGACGCAGTATCCGGCTACGCCAACGGCAAAACGCAAAACCCAAGCTACGAAGACGTTTCCTACCGCGATACAGGCCATGCCGAAACCGTCAAAGTCACCTACGATGCCGACAAACTCAGCCTAGACGACATCCTGCAATATTTCTTCCGCGTCGTTGACCCGACCAGCCTCAATAAACAAGGCAACGACATCGGCACGCAATACCGCAGCGGCGTATACTACACCGACCCCACCGAAAAAGCCGTCATCGCCGCCGCCCTCAAACGCGAGCAGCAAAAATACCAACAGCCCCTCGTCGTCGAAAACGAGCCGCTGCAAAACTTCTACGACGCCGAGGAATACCATCAGGACTACCTGATTAAAAACCCCAACGGCTATTGCCACATCGACATACGCAAAGCCGACGAACCGCTGCCGGGCAAAACCAAAGCCGCCCCGCAAGGCAAAGGCTTTGACGCGGCAACGTATAAAAAACCCGGCGATGCCGAACTCAAACGCCTCCTGACCGAAGAGCAATACCAAGTTACTCAAAACAGCGCGACCGAATACGCCTTCAGTCATGAATACGACCACTTGTTCAAACCCGGTATTTATGTGGACATTGTCAGCGGCGAACCCCTGTTCAGCTCTGCCGACAAATTCGATTCCGGCTGCGGCTGGCCGAGCTTTACCCACCCGATTAATGCCGCCGCCGTTACCGAACACGACGATTTCAGCTACAACATGCGCCGCACCGAAGTGCGCAGCCATGCCGCCGACTCGCACTTGGGACACGTCTTCGCCGACGGTCCGAAAGACAAAGGCGGCCTGCGCTATTGCATCAACGGCGCAAGTTTGAAATTCATTCCTTTAGAAGAAATGGACGCTGCCGGCTACGGCGCATTGAAAGACAAAGTAAAATAACAGATTGAATCGAAAAAGGCCGTCTGAAAAAGATTTCAGACGGCCTTTTAATTTGTCGGATGTAGAAAGCTGGTTCTTATCTATCAAAAAATCTCAATAACTAAGAAAGTGCACCCTACAAAAGCCTTTTAAATTCGTTTTGCCAACTCTTCGGCTTTGCCCACATACAACGCAGGGGTCAGCTCAAGCAATTTGGCTTTGGCTTCTGCCGGAATTTCCAACGACTCGATAAAGAGTTTCAACACTTCAGGCGTAATGCCGTCTTTACCGCGTGTCAGGTCTTTCAGCTTCTCATAAGGATTGGCCACGCCGTAACGACGCATGACGGTTTGAATCGGCTCGGCCAGCAGCTCCCAAGTAGCGTCCAAATCGGCAGCAAGGACGGCAGGATTCGGCTCAAGCTTATTCAGACCGCGCAGATGGGCGGCAAAGCCCAATACGGTATAGCCCACGCCTACGCCCATGTTGCGCAATACGGTGCTGTCGGTCAGGTCGCGCTGCCAACGGGAAATCGGCAGTTTTTCAGACAAAAAGCCCAATACGGCATTGGCCATACCGAGGTTGCCTTCGGAGTTTTCAAAGTCGATCGGATTGACTTTGTGCGGCATGGTGGAAGAGCCGACTTCGCCTGCTTTGACTTTTTGTTTGAAGTAACCCAAAGAAATATAGCCCCAAACATCGCGGTTGAAGTCGATCAGAATCGTGTTGACACGGCTGATGGCTTGGAAGAGTTCCGCCATATAGTCGTGCGGCTCGATTTGAATGGTGTAGGGGTTGAAGGTCAGGCCGAGGCTGATTTCAACGAAGTTGCGGCAATGGGTTTCCCAATCCACATCGGGATAGGCGACCATATGGGCATTGTAGTTGCCGACTGCGCCATTGATTTTGCCGAGGAACTCTTGCGCTTGCAGGTTTTTAAACTGACGTTGCAGGCGGTACACAACATTGGCGATTTCTTTACCCAGTGTGCTTGGTGTAGCAGGCTGGCCATGCGTGCGGCTCATCATAGGGACGGCAGCCAACTCATGCGCCATGCCGGTCAGTTTTTCAATGATTTCGGCCAGTTTCGGCAGCAAAACAGCCTCACGCGCTTCTTGCAGCATTAAAGCATGGGACAGGTTGTTGATGTCTTCGCTGGTGCAGGCAAAGTGGATGAACTCGCTGGCAGCAGCCACTTCAGGCACGCCGGAGAAGCGTTCTTTAAGCCAATATTCGATGGCTTTAACGTCGTGATTGGTGGTCGCCTCAATGGCTTTGACGGCGGCGGCATCTTCAAGCGAGAAGTTTTCGATCACTTTGTCGATTTCGGCAAGCGTAAAATCGCTGAAAGCAGGAACTTCTACAATCTTAGGCTCGGCGGCAAGGGCTTTGAGCCAGTTTAATTCAACTTTGACACGCGCACGCATCAGACCGTATTCGGAGAAAATCGGACGCAATGCTTCAACGGATTTGGCGTAGCGGCCATCTAATGGGGAAAGTGCAGCGATAGGGTTAATCATGTCGGATCTTCCTATGGGATGAAAACCAAATTGTTTGCAATTATACATGATTTTACACTCTAAGGCCGTCTGAAAGACAGGTTTCAGACGGCCTTTTCAGCGTATTTTTCATAAAATTCTTTTCAGAGGTTCAACTTTGCAAAATCGATTTACGATATATGCCATCTTCACGGATAATATCGGCTGACTTTCTGTAAATAATGAGGTTTTATGAATATCAAACGTTTTTCCCTAGCTGCAACCGTATTTGCGGCTTTGATGTTGAGTGCCTGTGAAACAACCACCACTTCAAGCGGCGGCAGCAGCTGGACCAATATCGGCACCATCTCTGAAGGCAATATCAAAGTGGCCATTGATAGAAGCAGCATTAAAAGAAATGGCGCACTGGTTACTTTCCGTGATAAAAAAACCGTTTCCAAACTGAAAGAAGAGCGTTTCGTCAACACACCGGCCTATAAAACAGCCATCGGCAACTGGGAAATTCATTGCTCAAACAAAACCTATCGTCTGGCAGCGCTGCAACTGATGGACGAACACGGCCGGGTAATTTCCAACCAAAGCTATACGCCGACCAGCATCCGCCCAATGAGCGTCATGAGCGGCACGATTACTGAAAAACAATACGAAACTGTGTGTGGACATAAGCTTTAATCCACACTTATTCACAAAGTTATCCACAGTTTAAATATTTAAAAGGCCGTCTGAATGCTTTGAATATCAAGTTTCAGACGGCCTTTTTATGTTTTGATGGAAATTTATCTTCAAATTTATCCACAAATTTTGTTTATTCAAAAATAATTTATTACAGCGATTCATTCACGCTCAAAATTTGCTTCATTCTTTGCAAGAGCATTTCACAAAATACTGCTTTCTGCTCTATTTACTGACTTACTATCTGCTTAATCTATCTGTATTTTCAGACTGCTATGCATCAAACCAAACTGAATCTGCGCTAAATGCTTTTTACAAAGGTATTCCACAATCTTTTAGAAAAAATTTGCTTCTCCAAATAAATACCTTTCCTTTGATGATACAACCCTTCTTTAACGCAGCCTTGCCCCTGTTTCTCCGTCAATAATCTGGCTAGGCGTTTTCTGCTTACCTATCAATCCGCCTACAACCCAGACTTTCCTGCCAAACTGTCTTCTGACTTCCCTTTCCGTTTTGCACGCCCGTTTTCCTGCACGATTGCATGAAGTAGAGACTAAAGGCATTTCCAAAACCTGACACAAACGCCTTGCACCTGCGTGCGCAGGAACTCTGACAGCCAATTTACTGCGTCTTTTTCCCCGCAATGAAGGCAATACTTTTTTGCCGGCCGGCAATAAAAAAGTTTTCGAAGCCGGCCATGCTTCATGCAGCATGGTTTGGATATTTTCAGACGGCCTTTGCAGCAAAGGTTGCAACTGTTCCAAGCTATGGCCAATGACAATCATGCCTTTGTGTTGCGGTCGTTTTTTCAGATGAATCAGTTGATTGAGTGCTTTAGGCAAAGTAGGGACACAGCCCAAGCCATAGCAAGACTCGGTAGGATAGGCGACCAAACCGCCTTTTTTAAGATGCGCCTGCAACCTGCGTTGAGCTGCAGCCGATAAAATTCTGGGGAACATCATCATATACCAAGGCCGTCTGAAACTGCGATTGTCGGACAATCTGTGTTCAGACGGCCTGTTTCTATTCATTATTAACGGTTGATGGCTTTATCGGCAATGTCTTTACGGTATTGCATACCGTCAAAACGGATGGTTTCCAATGCCTCATAAGCTTTGCTTTTAGCTTGTGCAACATCATCGCCCAAACCGACGACACACAATACACGGCCGCCGTTGGTTACAACTTCGCCTTTTTCATTCGTTGCAGTACCGGCATGGAAAACTCTACCTATTTGATTGACCTTATCCAAGCCGAAGATCACATCGCCTTTTTTCGGAGAGTCAGGATAATTTTGTGCAGCCAACACTACGCCTACTGCAGTCTGCGGATTCCATTCGGCAGAAACACTATCCAGTTTGCTGTCGATTGCCGCTTCAACCAAGTCCACTAAATCGCTATCCAAACGGCTCATAATCGGCTGGGTTTCAGGGTCGCCGAAACGGCAGTTAAATTCGATGGTATAAGGCGCACCGGTTTTATCAATCATTAAGCCCGCGTATAAAAAGCCGGTAAATTCATAACCTTCTGCTTTCATACCGGCCACGGTCGGCAAAATAATTTCATTCATCGCGCGTTCATATACGTCAGGCGTTACCACCGGAGCAGGGCTGTATGCGCCCATACCGCCGGTATTAGGGCCTTTGTCGTCATCCAACAGGCGTTTATGGTCTTGACTAGTTGCCATCGGCAAAACATGATTGCCGTCCACCATAACGATAAAGCTTGCTTCCTCGCCTTGCAGGAAATCTTCAATCACGACGCGCGCGCCTGCATTGCCCATTTTGTTGCCCAACAACATATCGTCAATAGCGGCATGGGCTTCATCCAAAGTCATGGCGACAATCACGCCTTTACCGGCAGCCAAACCATCTGCCTTAATAACAATCGGCGCACCTTTTTGATTGACGTAATCATGTGCCGCATCGGCATTTTCAAAAGTTTGGTATTGCGCGGTTGGAATCTTATATTTTGCCATAAATGCTTTAGCAAAATCCTTTGAGCTCTCCAGTTGAGCTGCGTATTGAGTCGGGCCAAAAATCTTCAATCCGGCAGCACGGAAATCATTCACCACACCCGCAGCCAAAGGAGCTTCAGGGCCGACTACGGTAAAGGCAATATTTTCATTACGGCAAAAATCAATCAAATCTTGATGCGCCGTCAACGCTACATTCTGCAGTTTAGGCTCAATTGCCGTTCCGGCATTACCAGGTGCAACAAAGACAGTTTCTACTTTAGACGACTGCGCCAATTTCCAAGCCAGTGCGTGTTCACGTCCACCATTACCAATAACGAGCAATTTCATACCGTCTCCTTGAAGAATAGATGTTGTAAATAAAATTCAATCGATGGAATATTATTCCATCTTGCATAGCTGTTTCAAATTAAGAATAATATTGCACCAAGACAACCATACTCTAATTTCAAACAACGAAAGGAAAATCATGCAAAAACGTATTGACGAAATTCAAAGCAAATACCGCGAATGGTGCGAATTACTGCCGCAACTGGAAGCAGATATTGCCCGCTGGAAACATGCTGCAAGCCTTATGCAGGACATGGATGAATTCTATACCAACGAATACCAAGCATGCCATCAAGCCATTGAAGAAGGGGCAGATGTTGATTTGCGTACACAGGGCGAATACAGCATTATGAGCGAAGATGCCCTATGGAACGCACTGGGGGAATTTCATCAACTGGCTTGGGAACACCTGCGCTCAAGCGTAAATGCTTTAGACAAATACCAAGGCTAAAACATCAAAGGCCGTCTGAAACTTTTGATTTCTCAAATATGTTCAGACGACCTTTTATTCAAACGGCTTCTCAGTATCTACTTCAATTTGACGCGTATTTTTCCAAGCAGCAATACAAGCTTCATAATCGGCCAATGCTATTTTCACTGTCAACTTACAATCCAGCTGCAAATCCTGTTCCACAATATCGGCCTGATATTGTTTGGCAATCCGTATAGCCTCATTCAAAACAGGATATTCACACTTCAACCAAACTGTCTTTTCGACATTCTTTTCAACAACTTCTGCTATCGCCAATGCCTGAGCTGTCGATTCCTTATAAGCATGAATCAGACCGGGAACACCCAATAGCGTACCGCCAAAATAGCGTACAACCACAACCAACACATCCGTTACGCCGACAGAATCAATCTGTCCCAGAATAGGGCGGCCTGCGCTTCCGGACGGTTCTCCATCATCGTTTGCGCGAAACTGCATTCCATCCACACCCAATCGATAGGCGTAACACCAATGTCGCGCCTTGTGATGCTCTTCCTTTAATGGGTCGAGATATTTCTTCACATCGGCCAAAGTGCGGATCGGATAGGCGTATGCGATGAAGCGGCTGCCTTTATCTTTAAATTCAGCCTGTGTCGGTGTGGTAATGGTCTTATAGGTCGTAATCATGCCAAAATATTTTCAGACAGCCTTACATAACAAAGGCCGTCTGAACGTTTCACGTGAAACATTAGTTTTTCAGTGCTTCAGTCAATTGAGGCACAACTTCAAACAAATCACCAACCAAGCCGTAATCTGCTACATTGAAAATCGGAGCGTCAGCATCTTTATTGATGGCGACAATCACTTTACTGTCCTGCATACCGGCAACGTGTTGGATGGCTCCAGAAATACCGATAGCGAAGTACAGTTGCGGCGCAACCACTTTACCGGTTTGACCGACTTGAGCATCGTTTGGCGCATACTCGGCATCCACTGCCGCACGGGAAGCACCAATCGCGGCACCCAAAACATCCGCTAAAGGAGTCAACACTTCATTGAATTTTTCAGCACTACCCAATGCACGGCCACCGGAAACAATCACTTTTGCCTGAGTCAATTCAGGGCGGTCAGACTGGGAAAGTTGACGGTTTACGAAACGGCTCAGGTTTTGAGCAGGCGTTGCCTCAACATTGACCACTTCTGCATTACCGCCTTGTCCGGCAGCATCAAATGCGGTTGCACGGAAAGTCAGCACCAGTTTTTCAGAATTGGATTGAACGGTTTCAAATGCATTACCGGCATAAATCGGACGGACAAATGTCGAGTTATCCACAACTTCGGTTAAATCCGAAACTTGTGGCACATCCAACAGGGCGGCTACTCGGGGCAACAGATTTTTACCAAACGCTGTTGCAGTCGCAGCCACATAGCGGTAATCCGCAGCCAATTTAACAACCAAAGACGATAATTCTTCTGCCAAGCCTTCAGCGTAATAGGGCGCATCGGCTACCAAAACTTTCGCCACGCCTGCAACCTGTTTCGCCTCTTCAACCACCGCAGCAGCATTGCTGCCGGCAACCAATAAATCTACATTACCCAATTTGGCGGCAGCCGTTACCGCATGCAAAGTGGCAGGATTCAAATGTTGGTTATTATGTTCCGCAATAATCAATACGCTCATTTCATACTCCTTAGATCACTTTGGCTTCGTTTTTCAGCTTTTCAACCAACTCGGCAACATCAGCCACTTTCACACCGGCTTGACGTGCTTTAGGTTCGGCAAATTTCACGGTATTCAAACGCGGAGAAATATCCACAGCCAAATCGGCAGGACTTAATTTTTCCAAAGGTTTTTTCTTTGCCGCCATGATATTAGGAAGTTTGACAAAGCGTGGTTCGTTCAAACGCAAATCTGCACTAATGACCGCAGGCAGCTTCAATGCAACAGTCTCTTCGCCGCCGTCAATTTCACGGGTTACCAATGCTTCTTCGCCTTCAATTTGCACTTTTGATGCAAAAGTACCTTGGGCCGCATTCAACAACGCAGCCAGCATTTGGGCAACTTGGTTGGCATCATCGTCAATTGCCTGTTTTCCCAGCAGTAAAATTTGCGGATTTTCTTTATCCGCAACAGCTTTCAGCAATTTCGCAACGACCAAAGACTCCAACTTCGCATCAGTCTCAACATGAACCGCACGGTCGGCACCCATCGCCAAAGCAGTACGCAACGTCTCTTCGCATTTTTTCTCGCCAAGAGAAACAGCAACAATCTCGCTTACTTTTCCGGCTTCTTTCAAACGGACAGCTTCTTCTACCGCGATTTCATCAAACGGGTTCATCGACATTTTGACATTACCGATATCCACATCGGAACCATCGGCTTTCACACGAACTTTGACGTTGTAGTCCACTACGCGCTTTACTGCGACCAGTGCTTTCATTCAATTCTCCTAAAAAGAATGTCCATCAAATCAAGCATACTGCTTTTGATACATTCTTTATATAAAATCCAATTCGGTTTTCCCAACATGACAAAACCAAATTTGTATAAATCTTGGCAAATAGAGCGGAATTATATCATTTCTAAAGCATTTACTCAGAAAATAAATCCAACTCCCCAGCAATTATTTACCGTATACTGCAACACAATCCATCAAGGTTTGATAAACCTCGTCAACATTGGGAATTTGAGCAATACCGCCTAAATTTTCTGCATAAGCCGAAACTTGAACGCCGGTCTTGGCCGGATCTGTATCTGTATAAATTCCTACAACAGGCTTTTCCAACGCATTGGCAAGATGCAACAATCCGGTATCTACGCCAATAATACCCTCTGCGTTTTTCAATAAAAATGCAGCCTGTAATAAATTCATTTTGTCGCAAACCGAAGCAAACGGTAAATCGCTTGCAATCTGTTCGGCACGCATTTTTTCGGTTTCATTTCCCCACGGCAGATATACATTGCATTGTTGCTCTTCATTCAACTTTTTCAATAATGCACGCCAGTGTTCTACCGGCCATAATTTACTGTCGCGACTGGTTGCATGCAAAGCAACGTAATAGGGGGATTGTAAATTTTTCAGACGGCCTGATTCAGGAACCGACAAACCAAATACCTGCGTCTCAGGCATTGTATAACCAAATACTTGGGCGAATAATTCACGGTTTCGCCAGACCGCATTTTTACCTTTCGGTACGGCAAATGTTTTACTGTATGCAAGGGCAGCCAAACTTTCACGCGCGCTGTGTTTATCCAAACCGTAAATAGGGGATTTCGCCATTTTGGCAAAGCATGCGCTTTTAATCAGTCCTTGGCTATCTAAAACAAAATCAAAAGATTCAGCCTGTAAATCCGATTTCAGACGGCCTATTTCACGCCATGTTCCAGCCTGAAAAAGGTGTTTGCGCCACTGCCGCCATTTCATCACATGAACTTTTTTGACAAAAGGATGCAAGCGGGCAATATCTGCAAACCCTGCCTCACACAGCCAATGGAGCTCCACCTCAGGACATTGTCGCGCCAAATCTTCAACTGCGGGCAACGTATGAATTAAATCGCCCATACTGGACAAGCGGACAAGTAAAATCTTCATATTTTGGAAAATGTTTCACGTGAAACAACAGAATTTTAAATATAATTTATTGATTGTTAATGTATTTTTTTATTTCTTCGGCGTTTTCTAAAATAATAGCCCCGGCAGAATGCATTTCCTGCCATGCAGATTCAACCGTTTCCGGAGCAATGCCACGACAAGACGCCTGATTGACGATGACTTTCCAAGCCCCGCCTTTAAGTAACTGTAAAACCGTTGTCTTCACACAATAATCCGTTGCCAAACCGCCGACAATGACTGTATCTGCATTTTGACAGCGCAACCATTCGATCAAACCTGTACTGAGCTTTTCTTCAATATCGTGAAAACATGCACCGTAAGGATGTAACTCAGGATCAACGCCTTTCCAAACGCAATAATCGTATTCCTTGGCTGAAGGCAGGCCATCCAACAACTCATAGCCATATGTTCCAACCATCGCATGTGACACCCAAGTCAAATCCGCATCGGGTAAACCCGTCGGTTTTAACATATCAACAGGATTATCCACAAGCCATTTTGCCGCGACATGATGCGCATCTTTCGTCATAACGCGTAAATCCGCCAATGCGGCTTGGACATTGAGTTCATCCGCAATCAGATGACCTTCGGCAACAGGTAATTCTTTCGGGCACAAAGGCGTAAACGTTTTTTGTGCATCTACATCGATAGAAACAATCATGTATTAATTTAACCTATTGATTTTATTTTAAATAATTTAAATTATTCATTTATTGCCAATGTACGGACATTTGGAATAAATGCTTTGTATTATAACAAATTACTACTGCAAAATGTGGGAAAACATCTGTGATATGATGACAGTTTGCACAGAATATTTATCCACAAATTATGTCCTATTCGATTACGCCTATTGCAACCGTTCATTCCCCCTACAAACAAAAATTCGGCATTGCCCGCCAACCAGGTTTGGTTCCTGCGGCAGAAATTTGCATTGAACTCACTCCTGAATTTACCGCTGACAGCGTTCGGGGCTTGGAAGATTTCGACTATGTGTGGATAAGTTTTATTTTCCACGGCGTATTGGATGAAGGTTGGGCGCAAATGGTGCGTCCGCCACGGCTTGGAGGCAAACAAAAAATGGGCGTATTTGCCACACGCAGCCCGCACCGCCCCAATCATCTCGGTTTATCCCTGCTAAAACTCGAACGCATCGAATCAGGCAAACCTGTCCGCATCTATTGCAGCGGTGCAGACCTGTTGGACGGTACTCCGGTAGTGGATATCAAACCCTACATCCCGTTTGTGGAATCCAAACCTGACGCATCATCAGGCTTTGTCAGCGGCAAACCTGAAGAATTGAGTGTAGTCTGGGCAGAAAGTACGCTTGCGGAACATTTATCCACAGAAGAAAAACATCTCATTGAACAAAGCATCGCCCAAGATCCCCGTCCTGCCTATCAAGATATTCCCGAACGGGTTTATGTAATGAATATTGCAGATTATGAAGTGCAGTTTAGGATAGAAAACAAATGTGCCACAGTGATTAAACTATCCACAATCTGATTGCAAATTTAATCTATCTACAAACAAAAGGCCGTCTGAAATGTTCAGACGGCCTTTTAATTATCCACAGACTGATTGATTCAGCCTGTTATCCTTTAGATTTTGCTGGCAAAAAATTCCAAGGTACGAACCAATTGGCAAGTGTAAGACATTTCATTGTCGTACCAAGCAACGGTTTTCACCAATTGTTTGTCGCCAACAGTCATCACGCGGGTTTGAGTGGCATCGAAGAGTGAGCCGTACTCGATACCGATAACGTCGGAAGAAACGATTTGATCTTCAGTGTAGCCTAAAGCATCGTTGGCGGCAGCTTTCATGGCTGCATTGATTTCTTCTTTGGTAACAGGGCGTTCGAGAACAGAAACCAGTTCGGTCAAAGAGCCGGTGGCTACAGGAACGCGTTGGGCAGAACCATCAAGTTTGCCGTTCAACTCAGGGATAACCAAGCCGATGGCTTTAGCGGCACCGGTGCTGTTCGGTACGATATTCAACGCAGCGGCACGGGCGCGGCGGAAGTCGCCTTTGCGGTGTGGCGCGTCAAGGGTGTTTTGGTCGCCGGTATAAGCGTGGATGGTGGTCATCAGGCCTTCAACAATACCGAATTCTTTTTGCAATACTGCAGCCATAGGAGCTAGACAGTTAGTCGTACAAGAAGCGGCGGAGATAACAGTTTCGCTGCCGTCCAAAATATCTTGGTTTACGCCGTATACAACGGTTTTCACATCATTGCCGCCAGGTGCAGAAATCACAACTTTGCGCGCACCGGCACGGATATGGGCTTCAGCTTTGGTTTTATTGGTAAAGAAACCAGTACATTCGAGGACAACGTCCACACCCAGCTCGCCCCAAGGCAATTCTTCAGGATTAGGATTGGCAAATACCTTGATTTCTTTGCCGTTAACAACAATCGCATCATCTTTCAATTCAGCAGAGCCTTCAAAACGGCCTTGAGTACTGTCGTATTTAAAGAGGTGCAGCAGCATATCGGCAGGAGTCAAATCGTTAACAGCAACGACTTCGATACCTTGGGCTTTTTCAATTTGACGTAATGCCAGACGACCGATACGGCCAAAACCATTAATCGCTACTTTAATACTCATTTTGCTACTCCTAATTAGATGGAATGGGAAAAATTTTTCAGTAAGGCCATTGTATCCTGAAATAAAATTACTTTCTAGGATTAAAGATAATTACTTTTAAGTTGTTTGATTTAAATAAAGAAAACATGAAATTCTTGTTTGTAGAAAAATATCAGGTAAATCGAATCAGTCCTGAATTTTGATATTTTATTTCATAAAAACCATTTTCCAATCTTAAAAGTTTCATAAGTTTATGGAAATCATAAACTTAGTTCTATTTCCTCCTTATTTTGCCATTTTTGTGTTGATCATTCAGTGTTTTCTTCAAATCATAATATTTTAATTCTTAAAATGATGATTTTGATGAAGAACCAAACTATCTGTGGATAACGGGATAACTTTCTTTAAAACCAATTTGATAATTCCTTTTTATCTTTGAGGCCAACCCCAACTGAATGCGGGAATAAAAAAGGATAGAATCTTAGTTTCCCTATTAATCTGTGGATAAAATTCAAATTACCCACTTCAATTTCACATATTATTGTGGATAATTTAAATCTAGAAGTTTCTCTCGCAAAACATCCATATTGGCAAATACTATTAAAAATGATGGCTTGTTTTTTCCTTTTTAACGTATCATTTGCCCATCAGACTTTTTAAAAGGAAGCAATTATGCTGCAACGGACTTTAGCCAAATCAGTAAGCGTTACCGGCGTTGGCCTGCATTCAGGCGAAAGGGTCGCTCTGACTTTGCATCCTGCTGAAGAAAACAGCGGTATTTCGTTCCGCCGTACTGATTTAAGTGGAGAAATGGGCGAAGTAATCAAATTGAATCCTTATTTGATTAACGATACCCGCCTCTCTTCAACCATTGTTACCGATAAAGGCGTGCGCATCGGCACGATTGAACACATTATGTCGGCACTGTCTGCCTACGGCATCGACAATGCCTTGATTGAATTGAACGCACCTGAAATTCCGATTATGGACGGATCCAGCCTGCCGTTTATTTACCTTTTACAAGATGCAGGCGTGGTGGATCAAAAAGCCCAAAAACGTTTTTTGAGAATCCTCAAACCCGTTGAAATCAAAGAAACCGGAAAATGGGTGCGCTTTACGCCTTATGACGGTTTTAAAGTTACTTTAACCATCGAATTCGACCATCCCGTATTCAATCGCAGCGCACCTACTTTCGAGATTGATTTTGCAGGAAAATCCTATATCGATGAAATTGCCCGCGCCCGTACCTTCGGCTTTATGCACGAAGTAGAAATGATGCGCGCCCATAATCTCGGATTGGGCGGCAATTTGAACAACGCCATCGTGATTGACGACATGGACGTTTTGAATCCGGAAGGTTTGCGCTATCCCGATGAATTTGTCCGCCACAAAATCCTCGATGCCATCGGCGATTTGTATATCGTCGGACACCCGATTATCGGCGCATTTGAAGGTTACAAATCAGGCCATGCCATCAATAATGCACTGTTGCGTGCCGTTTTGGCAGATGAAAGCGCTTACGAATGGGTTGAGTTTGCCGATGATGAAGACTTGCCTAGTGCTTTTCACGAGCTGCCGGCAGCCTGATAGAAAATAGACAAAACAGTCCAATAAAAAGGCCGTCTGAACCTTTCAGACGGCCTAAATCATGTTGTTTTCCACAAGTAATTATCCACATATTCATATCTTTTATCTTATTGAAAAATAAAAATATTAAAATTTGACGTTATTCTTATACACATCTTATCCATATATTTTCCTAAACTAAAAAGGCCGTCTGAAACGAAGCTGTTCAGACGGCCTTTACATGTCAAACCGACAAAATCAATCGCCCATGACCTTGCCTTCACGGCGCGGGTCGGCGCCGCCGAGCAAACCTTCTTTGCCGATCACAATGCCTTGCACGCCGGAATTCAAATCGCGGATTTGAACTTTGTAACCCAGTTTTTCCAATGCAGCTGCTTTGTCCACTGCTGCAGTTTTATCCTCGATTTCATACTGGCTGCCGCGATTGAGCATATTCGGCAATGAAATTGCCGTCTGAATGTCCATACCCCAGTCGATATGCGCCACCAACGTTTTGGCAACGAAACCGATAATACGGCTGCCACCCGGCGAACCGACCGCCATATAAGGCTTACCGTCTTTCATCACAATAGTCGGCGCCATCGAAGAACGCGGACGTTTGCCGCCTGCCACGCTGTTGGCCACCGTTTTACCGTCCGCGCCGACAGGATTGAAGGCAAAATCGGTTAATTCGTTGTTGAGCAGATAACCGTTTGCCATCAGCCCCGAACCGAACGCGTTTTCAATCGAAGTCGTCATCGATACAACGTTACCGTCTTTATCCACAACCACCAAATGGCTGGTGGACGGCAGCTCGACCGCCATGCCTTGCGCGTATTCCTTGCCGAACTTGCCTGCCTGAACAGTTTCCAATGCCTTGTCGGATTGGCGGATTTCTTCGGCACGCGGTTTCAAATAAGCCTGAGAAATCATGGCACGGGTCGGAACATTCACAAACGCAGGATCGCCGACATAATAATCACGGTCGGCAAAAGCAATCCGCGACGCATCGCCTATCCAGCGCCAACTGTGGATATTTTCCGCGCCCAACGTTTTCATATCCTGATTCTGCAATACGCCCAAAATCTGCCCCAAAGCGATTGCGCCGGAACTTGGCGCGCCCATGCCGCAAACTTCATATTCACGATACGGCGCACAAACCGGCTTACGCTCGATAACTTGATAGTTTTTCAAATCCGCCATGCTGATTTTGCCAGGATTATCCACAGCACCGGTAACGGCACGAACAATATTCTGCGCCTGCATTCCCTGATAAAACGGCGCACTGCCTTTTTCCGCCAACAGGCGTACGGAACGCGCAAATTCAGGGTTTTTCAAAACCGTTCCCGCAGCCAAAGGTTTGCCGTCAGGCAGGAAGTAAGCGGCGGTTTGCGGATAACGTTGCAAGGGTTCCAAATTTTGTTCGATGGATTTCGCCATACGCGGAGAAACGGCAAAACCTTGTTCCGCCAAAGTAATCGGTTTCTCAAACAAACTTGCCCAGGGCAATTTGCCGTAACGCTTGTGGACATCTTCGAGCAGCTTTGGAATCCCCGGCACACCGACCGAACGGCCGCCGACTACCGCTTTCATAAAGCCCATCGGTTTGCCGTTTTCGTCCAAGAAAAGTTCCGGTGTTGCCGCTTTCGGCGCTGTTTCTCGGGCATCAAACGTCGTCAGCTTTTTCGCCTTATTGTCCCAATACACCAAAAACGCACCGCCGCCCAATCCGGAAGATTGCGGCTCAACCAGTCCCAAAGTTGTCTGCATGGCAATCATCGCATCTATCGCACTGCCGCCGCGCTTCAAAATTTCATAACCAGCTTCAGTTGCCAGCGGATTGGCAGACGCCGCCATATAATGCTTGGCGCGGATTAATTTCTGCTCCGTGAGCCCTGTTCCTTGCTCCGGCGCATGATTGTCCACAGATACGGAGGGCAGGGCAACTTGAGGCTTTTGAACCGGCTGTTGCGCACAAGCGGCCAAAATCAAAACGGATAACAAATTAATACTAAAGGAAAACTTCATATGCACACCTTATTGAAATATTTTCAGACGGCCTTTTCCCAGCTTAAATAAAAGGAAATATGAAAATAGCTTGAAATAAAAAACCATTTGACTATTTCTCTAGTCAATCAGTTCCAATCGGAGAAGTATAAAACAAGCTAAGATTGTGCACAGGCAAAAAGTTACCCACAGAATGGAGCAGCAGGAAAATTTTATCCACATCTGCAAACAAGGCCAACCTTACTTTATCCTCATCAAAAAATATCAGCTAAGTATTTGAAAATTTGTTGTAATAAAAGTTATCAACAAGCTGTGGCAGCACTCAATATCATCTTCTATTTATTATTTAAAATCTAATTTATAGTTTGTTTTCCCAAAGGCAAAGGCCGTCTGAAACGTAAAGGCATCTTTTCAAAAAATTAAAAAGTTAAGGATTGTTAAAAAGTTGTAAATCAGCTAGAGTTACGCTTGATAAATTTAATCAATAATGGAGTTTCACCAAATGAAAGGCGACATTGGCGTTATCGGCCTTGCCGTAATGGGGCAAAACCTGATTCTCAACATGAACGACAACGGCTTTAAAGTTGTCGCATACAACCGGACGACTAGCAAAGTAGATGATTTTTTAAACGGCGCAGCCAAAAATACCAATATTATCGGCGCATATTCACTGCAAGATCTGGTTGATAAATTAGAAAAACCACGCAAAATCATGATGATGGTTCGCGCTGGCTCTGTTGTTGACGATTTTATCGAACAACTCGTTCCGCTTTTGGACGAAGGAGACATCATTATTGACGGCGGTAATACCAACTATCCTGATTCCACCCGCCGTACACACGAGCTGGCCGCGAAAGGCATCCGCTTTATCGGCGCGGGCGTATCCGGTGGCGAAGAAGGCGCGCGTCACGGCCCGTCCATCATGCCCGGCGGCGATGAAGCCGCATGGCCTGCCGTCAAACCGATTTTCCAAGCCATCTCCGCCAAAACGCCTCAAGGCGAGCCTTGCTGCGACTGGGTCGGTCGCGATGGTGCGGGCCACTTTGTCAAAATGGTGCACAACGGCATCGAATACGGCGATATGCAGTTGATTTGCGAAGCGTACCAATTCATGAAAGACGGTTTGGGCCTGTCTTATGACGAAATGCACCAAATCTTCAATGAGTGGAACAAAACCGAACTGGATTCTTATTTGGTCGAAATTACCGCCGCGATTTTGGGTTACAGAGATGAAAACGGCGAACCTTTGGTCGAAAAAATCCTCGATACTGCAGGTCAAAAAGGTACAGGCAAATGGACCGGCATCAATGCCCTCGATTTGGGTATCCCGTTGACCTTGATTTCCGAAGCCGTATTTGCACGTTGCGTTTCTGCGTTTAAAGACCAACGCGCCCAAGCAAACAGCCTGTTTGGCAAAACCATTACCCCGATTGAAGGCGACAAAGCCGCATGGGTGGATGCTTTGCGCCAAGCCCTGTTGGCATCCAAAATCATTTCTTATGCACAAGGCTTTATGCTGATCCGCGAAGCCAGCGAAAACAACGATTGGGCATTGAATTACGGCAACACCGCCCTCTTGTGGCGTGAAGGCTGCATCATCCGCAGCGCGTTCTTGGGCAACATCCGCGACGCATACGAAGCCAATCCTGATTTGGTCTTCTTGGGTTCCGATCCTTATTTCAAAGGCGTATTGGAAACCTGTCTGCCTGCATGGCGTAAAGTGGTGGCCAAAGCGATCGAGTGCGGTATTCCGATGCCTTGTATGGCTTCCGCCATTACCTTCCTTGACGGCTACACTTCCGAGCGTCTGCCAGCCAACCTGCTGCAAGCGCAACGCGACTACTTCGGCGCGCACACTTACGAGCGTACCGACAAACCGCGCGGCGAGTTCTTCCATACCAACTGGACAGGCAAGGGCGGCGATACCGCTTCAACCACATACGATATTTAATTTATCTAGGCAAACAAAAGGCCGTCTGAGTATTTCAGACGGCCTTTTTATAGGGTTATCCACAATGAAGAATGAAACGATTTAACCTAATTGATAGATAACTTTATGAAATAAATAAAGATTAATAAAGGCCGTCTGAATATTTCAGACGGCCTTTAAAATTGTTCACAACCTTATCAACAGGTTTTCCATAGATTAAACCAGATTTTGCGGATTGCCGGCCACGAAGCGGTTGATGTTGTCCAAAAGAATGTCAAACAGACGGTTGGCGGCCTCTTGGCTTGCCCATGCAATGTGTGGCGTAACGATGAGGTTGGGCAGTCGGGCTTTCAGCAGAGGGTTGCCGTCGCGCGGCGGCTCTTGTGTCAACACGTCAAAACCTGCCCCGCCGATTTGGCCGTATTTCAACGCCGCAACCAAAGCGGCTTCATCAACCAGGCCGCCGCGCCCGCAGTTGATGAGGATGGCGCCGGGTTTCATTTGCTGCAATTCGGCTTCGCCTATCATGTTGGCCGTTTGCGGCGTGAGCGGGCAATTAAGCGACACGACATCGGCGGAGCGGATGGCTTCGTCAAAGGAAACATAGCCGTCGCGGACGCTTTGGGCATTTTTATGTTCGGCGAACACGACATTCATTTTGAAAGCCTGTGCATAAGTTGCCAGCGTTTTACCGATATTGCCGCGACCGAAAATCGCCAGCGTTTTGCCGTTTAAATCACGCATCGGTGCGCCGAGGTGGCAGAAAAACGGCGAGTTTTCCCACAAGCCTGCCGCAACGTCGCGCTGATAGGCAGGCAGGTTGCGCATCAGGGTAATCATCATCATAAACGCGTGTTCCGCCACGGATTCATTACCGTAAGCGCGGATATTGCACACGGCCGTGCCGTTTTGTTTGGCGGCCTCAACATCCACATTGTTGACGCCTGTCGCGGTAACGGCAACCAGCTTGAGTTGTGGATTTTCGGCAAATGCTTCGGCGGAAATCACGACTTTGTTGGTAATCACAATGTCCGCGCCGCGGATACGCGCCAGCGTTTCGTGCGCTTCGGTTGTGCCGTAGCTGCTTAATGTGTGTGGAAAATCAAATTCAAACGGACGGTTGACGAGGGTATCGCGGTCGAGGACGACAATTTGGAGCGAATTCATAAAATTCCTATCAAAAATAAAATATCGATTTATAAAATCTAAATAAGGATAAAGGATTTAAAATATACGCGTTAGTTGATAATAATTATTATATAGTGATTAAAACATCAATGTATCAGGAAAATAAGCTGATTGTTACACCAAAATTCCATAAAGAGATACTAGACCCGAAATACCATTTTGGAAGAGGATAGCATTATGTTAGATAGATTATATTTAATCAAATTGATTGATCAGTTAAGAAATTTTGAAGGTTCAGAAGAGGATGAAGATGTATTTCTTGAAAAATTAGAAAATTTGGTCACAGATCCAAATATATCAGATTATATATATTGGACAAACATGAGCTCCGAGGAAATAGCTGATAAAGTACTTAGTTACAAACCTATTATCCTCCCTGATTTAAGCAATTCTTAGTCTACATGAAATTTTCAGTTTTAATGTAACGTATATGTGGAATACATACATGTACTATGCGTAATAAACAACCTAAGGAGAAATGTTGATTATTTGACAAATTATAACTGAAAGGAGTAATGAAAATGAAAATTAAGAGTTTAGTTGAGAAAATGGGTGGAGTTCAAAGGTTTACATTTGAACCACTGATTCCTACATCTAGAAAATTAATGTCCAAATTTTTAGATATTACTAAAGAAGAATTTTCAGATTATTTGGATTATCTTGAATTATTTGGTGGAGAGACAGGATTTATAAAAGAATTTAAGTTAACCCCATATAGTGATTTGCCTGAATATTGTTATCCTGATGACGATATTCCTGTAGGTGGTAATATCGAATGGAGTGGTGGTGATTTAGGTTTTTTTTATGGTGAAAATATAAACTACCAAAAAAACTCCCAAATTAGTGAAAGGCTTGAAAAATACAAAAATAGAATACCAGATAATTTTCTACCAATATCAAGTAATGAATTTGGTGATTTGATTTGTCTATGTACTCAAGGAGAAAGAATTGGGCAAATTTTCTATTGGGATCATGAAAATGAATGGGATGAAGAAGATTATTTTGATGAATTTGGTGTACAAATGCCTGAAGAAGTAAAATTCCAAAATATCTATTTAATTGGTAAAAATCTATATGATTGCTTTAGCAGAATGATTCCAGTTTAATAATTGAAACAAGCCGTAGCCCGCACAAAACCTAATGATTAAAACCATTACATTTGCTATTTTGCATTTCAGCGTCGCATTTAGTGTCGCCTATATTCTGACCGGCAGTATCGGTGTTTCCAGTGCGGTGGCTTTGGTCGAACCCATCGTCAATACCGTCGTCTTTTATTTTCATGAAAAAGCGTGGAACCGCTACGAGAAAAACAAATCCGAAAAGCAAAAATTGTGGGTGCCTCTGCATCAGTGCGGCTAAAGTTTCAGATGGCCTTTTGCTTGATCAAAACCGATTATGGTTTTTCGGTTCGGCCATCGCCATCAAAATGCCAAACCCTAAAATAGAGTAAGACTTTACGAAGGCTTCATGAAGGTAAAAATGCTAAAATACGCTATTCTTGCAAACCCATTCAGACGGCCTCAATGCTCACCGATTTAGAAAAAAACGCCATCCGCGACCATTACCAAAACATCGGCAAAAACCTGCCCGGTTTCCGTCCGCGCGCTTCGCAGCGGGAAATGATTGCGGCGATTGCCAACGCTTTTTCGCGGACGTTGACGCGTGAAGAAGGCGAAGAAGCGCCCAAACGCGAGGGCGAGAGCATTGCCGTGATCGAAGGGCCAACCGGTGTGGGTAAATCGTTGGCCTACCTTTTGGCCGGTGGAATCATGGCGCAAACACGCGGCAAACGGTTGATCGTCAGCAGTGCGACAGTGGCCTTGCAGGAGCAGTTGGTTGACCGAGATTTGCCGTTTCTGGTCGAAAAAAGCGGTTTGGAGCTGACCTTTGCGCTTGCCAAGGGACGCGGTCGTTATCTTTGCCCCTACAAACTCTATCAACTGACGCAAAACAATGCCCAGCAAAACCTGCTTGGTTTTGAAGCGCCGGAAGTGTTGTGGGACAGCAAACCCAAGCCGGAAGAATTGAACCTGCTGCGTAACATTGCCGATGAATTTTCCGCCCGCCGCTTTAATGGCGACCGCGACACTTGGCCGGAAAAAATCGATGACGCGATTTGGCTCAAAGTGACCAACGACCGCCACGGCTGCCTGAAATCCGCCTGTCCCAACCGTCCGGAATGCCCGTTTTACCTGGCACGCGATGTTTTGGAAACCGTCGATGTCGTCGTTGCCAACCACGATCTTCTGCTTGCCGACATCAGCATGGGCGGCGGTGTGATTCTGCCTGCGCCCGAAAACAGTTTTTATTGCATAGACGAAGCGCACCACCTGCCCAAAAAAGCCCTCAGCCGTTTTGCCGCCGAACATTCATGGAATATTGCCGTTTGGACGCTGGAAAAACTGCCGCAGCTTACCGGCAAAATTGCCGCGCTGACCGATAAAGCCGAACTTGCCAACCTTGCCGACGAAGCTGCCACATCCTTGCTCGACAGCCTGCACGAATGGCAGTTCCATTTGGTGGAAGAGCCGTCTTTAAGTCTGGGGTCGTCTGAAAATGACAGGCGGAAACACAACGAACCGACTTGGCTGTGGGAAGACGGCAAAATCCCCGAAGGCCTTGAAACCACGGTTTCCAATACGGCCATTGCTGCGCGCAGCCTGCTCAAACACGTTATCGGCCTGAACGATGCGCTTTCCGCCGCACGCCGCGAAAAAGAACAGGACGGCGCGCTCCTCGACCGCCTGACCAGCGAGTTCGGCCTTTTTATCGCCCGTATCGAACAAATCAGTGCGGTTTGGGATTTACTCTCCACCGTTCCCATCGAGGGCGAAGAGCCGTTGGCGAAATGGATAACCCGCCGTGCCGACGACAAAAACGACTATATTTTCAACGCCAGCCCCATCAGCAGCGCATCCCACCTTGCCAACAATCTGTGGCGGCGCGCGGCAGGTGCGGTGCTGACTTCGGCTACCCTGCAATCGCTCGGCAGCTTCAACCTGATTTTGCGCCAAACCGGCCTATTATGGCTGCCCGAAACCACCACGCTTGCTTTGGAAAGCCCGTTTAATTTCGATGCGCAAGGTGAGCTGTATATTCCGCCGGTTCATGCCAGCCCGAAAGACCCTGATGCGCATACGGCCGCCATTGTCGAATGGTTGCCGAAGCTGGTTTCGCCGGTTGAAGCCATCGGCACGCTGGTGTTGTTTTCCTCGCGCAAGCAAATGCAGGACGTCGCCTTGCGCCTGCCTGACGAATACTTGCCACTTCTGCTTGTGCAGGGCGAGTTGCCCAAGGCCGTTCTTTTACAAAGGCACCATCAAGCCATTGCCGAAGGTAAAGCCAGCATTATTTTCGGCCTTGACAGTTTTGCCGAAGGCCTCGACCTGCCCGGCACGGCCTGCGTGCAAGTCATTATCGCCAAGCTACCGTTTGCCATGCCGGACAACCCCATCGAGAAAACGCAAAACCGCTGGATTGAACAACGCGGCGGCAATCCCTTTATCGAAATTACGGTGCCTGAAGCCAGCATCAAACTGATCCAAGCCGTCGGCCGCCTTATCCGTACCGAACAGGATTACGGCCGCGTGACCATCCTCGACAACCGCGTCAAAACGCAACGCTACGGCCAACAATTATTGGCCTGTCTGCCGCCGTTTAAACGGATAGGGTAGTTGTGGATAATTCAAAGGCAAAGGCCGTCTGAAACCAAATGTTCAGACGGCCTTTTATTCTTTTCAAGCTATAAATCCAATTTCATGACGGATACGGTTTCCCCGTTGTGCCAAGTCTGCGTGATTTCTTTCCAGCCGAACTTTTCATACACGGCCTGCACATCCGGCGTATAGAGAAACAGATGCGGCAAACCCAGTTCGTGTGCTTTATCCAGACAAAACGAAACCAGCTGCCTGCCTACGCCCAAACCGCGAAATTGCGGCAAAACGAACACATCGCCCAGCCAATATTCGTATTCGGGAAAACACGCCATATCAAACCGCTTCAATGCCGCCGAACCCATCAGCCGCCCTTCCTTATCCACAGCCGCAAATGCCAGCGGCAAGTTATCCCCATTAAGGCACTGCGCGTAATACGCACGGATTTTGTCCAGAGACGACCACGGCGCAAAATCGTGCCATTCCTCAAACAGCGCGAGGGCTAAAGGCTCGACAAATTCAGGCTTCAGACGGCATATGTTCATATTGGGTCCTTTTGTTGTACCGCATAGGGATAGTTTTTACAGTATAGGCCGTCTGAAAGGTTAACACATCTTAAAAAATCAGCGTAAAACACGATAAACCCGCCGCCAGCCCCATTCAAATCACTTATAATTCTGTCCATACCGCACACAAACAAAAGAAGAACATCATGGCCAAGAAATTTCCCATTTTCCCGAAAAATCCCGAGCGTATCTGCTGGGGTTGCGACAAATACTGCAAAGAAGACGATTTGCAATGCGGCAACGGTTGCGAGCGCATCCAACATCCCATCGAATTGGACGGCCGCGACTGGTATAAAAAAGGCGACTGGAGCAATTTGTTGAGCGAAGAGCAGCAAATCGAGCTTGGACTGAAAGAAGCACCCAAGCCGGCCAAACCGCATATCAAACTGCCTTTGAAAAACAAAACGGCTTAAACGGTATGCCGTAAACAAACGAGATAAAAAAAGGCCGTCTGAAACCTGAAAACAGGGTTTCAGACGGCCTTTGCGTTGTCGGATTATGCCTTCACATAATGCACAAACGCGTATTCGATGCCTTTGGCGGAAACATGATTTTCCCGAGAGGCTTCTTGCCATGTTTCTGTGGAAAACTCAGGAAAAAACGCATCGCCGTCCACATCCAAACCGACTTCGGTCAAGCGCAAATCGGTGGCAATCGGCAGGGCTTGTGCATAAATTTGCGCGCCGCCCATGATGATGACTTCTTCAACCCCCTGACACAAAGCCAGTGCATCTTCCAAAGAAGCCGCCGTTTGCGCGCCTTCGGCCTGATAAGCTTGGCGGGTGATGACGATATTTTGACGGCCGGGTAGAGGTTTGCGCGGCAGCGATTCCCATGTTTTGCGGCCCATAATGACGGGTTTGCCGGTGGTGTAGGATTTGAAAAAGGCAAAATCCTCGGGCAAATGCCAAGGCATGGTGTTGTTGATGCCGATACAGCGGCGGGCGGCGTAGGCGGCGATAAGGGTGATTTTCGGCATGATGAAATCCGTTTGTAAAATAAAATGATTATAGCGGAAGGGACTTTGAATAGACTGAATACCCGATATTTTAAAAATGTTTCAATATTTATAAAATCAATATTCAAAATACTTAATTTTGACAAAAATCATTTATTGTTCATTTTTTTAGGTATATGATAAATATCATACCAAATAAAAAAGGAAAGGAAAAAAATGATGAGAACCCTCCGTATTTCTGCTTTGACGGCTTCCCTGTCTTTGATGTTGGCTGCCTGCGGCGGCGCAACAAGCGGCTTGTCAAATGCCGTTACCGAGCCGCTCAATCCGCATCCGAAAGGCGTGTTGTCCGTTGAATTGAACGAATCCGTCCCTGAAAACGGTACGTTGGACCTGACAGCCAACGGTAAAACGCAAACCCTGCAAAAAGGTGACAAACTCGATACCGGCTTTTTGAAAACCGATAAAGTATCCTCTTACGACTACGCCCAAAAAATCAAGGTAAACGGTCAAGTCATCACTTTGGAAACGGGCGACTTCCAAGTGTATAAACAAAATTATTCTACTGTTGCTGCGCGTTACGCCAAACAAAAAGCCGATGACGCAGGCAAGCTGCAAAACCTCGATACATACACATTCACCGTCGGCGAAGTCCAAGGCGATGAAACTGCATATCGCAATTTGCCCAAACAAGGCAGCTATCAGTATTCGGGTATCGCGTTTAACGGCGATGACCGCAGCGGCCGTCTGAAATACACCGTCGATTTCGATAAAAAACAAGGTTACGGCAAAATCAGCAGCATGGCTTCCCACAATAATGTCGACCTGCTTGCCGCAGGTATTGCCAATAACAATGGCAAAGCCGCCATCAGCGGTAAAACCAGTTTGAATGGCGTGGAAAACGGCCGTTATGATTTGAAACTCTTCGGCCCGCAGGCTGAAGAAATTACCGGTAAGGCGCAAATCAAAGTTGGCGACTCTACCAAAGAAATCGGTTTGGCCGGTAAGAAAGAATAGGAAATAAGGCCGTCTGAACATTTCAGACGGCCTTATTGTGACAAAAAAAGCAACGGCTCAAACCGTTGCTTTTTTCATGCCAACCTAAATTACAGGCTGCCCAAGATAATGCGCAATACGCGGCGCAACGGCTCGGCAGCACCCCACAAGAGTTGGTCGCCGACAGTGAACGCGCTGATGTATTCGCCGCCCATCTCCAGTTTGCGGATACGGCCGACAGGAACAGACAGCGTGCCGGTAACTTTGGCAGGAGTCAGCTCGTGGATGCTGGCTTCTTTTTCGTTAGGGATGACTTTCACCCAGTCGTTTGCGCCTGCCAAAATCGCTTCGATTTCGGAAACAGGCAGGTCTTTTTTCAGCTTCAGGGTGAGGGCTTGGCTGTGGCAGCGCATAGAGCCGATGCGTACGCACAAACCGTCGATTACGGTCGGATTGTCGCTGCGGCCGAGGATTTTGTTGGTTTCCACGCCGCCCTTCCATTCTTCTTTAGACTGGCCGTTGCCCAAATCCACGTCAATCCAAGGAATCAGGCTGCCGGCGAGCGGTACGCCGAAGTTGGCTTTCGGATAGTCTTCGCTGCGCAGGAAATCGGACACTTTGCGGTCGATGTCGAGGATCGCGCTGGAAGGGTCGGCAAGCTCGTCTGCCACTTGGGCGTGAATCGCGCCCATGCCGCTGATGAGTTCGCGCATGTTTTTCGCACCCGCGCCGGAAGCGGCTTGGTAGGTCATGCTGGTTGCCCATTCGACCAAATCGTTTTGGAACAGGCCGCCCAAAGCCATCAGCATCAGGGAAACGGTGCAGTTGCCGCCGATGTAGTTTTTCACGCCGTTTTTGAGGCCGTTGTCGATGACGTTGCGGTTGACCGGGTCGAGGACGATAATCGCGTCGTCTTTCATGCGCAGGGAAGAAGCCGCGTCAACCCAGTATCCGTTCCAGCCGCTGTCGCGCAGGGGTTGGAACACGGATTTGGTGTAATCGCCGCCCTGACAGGTAACGATGATGTCCATTTTTGCCAATTTGGCAACATCGTTGGCATCCAACAATGTTTTGGCCGCCTGACCGAAATCAGGGGCAGCACCGCCGACGTTGGAAGTGGTAAAGAAAAACGCTTCGGGAATATGGGCGAAGTCGTTTTCTTCTTTCATACGCTGCATCAAAACAGAGCCGACCATACCGCGCCAGCCGACAAAACCTACTTTCATGTGTTACTCCTTACAAAGAAAATCCGGATAAGTTTATAGTGCATTAACAAAAATCGGAACGGCATCGCCTGCCGCTTTGTTCAGATTTTTGTTAACCCACTATAAAAAAGGGGAAAACAAACGTTTTAACGCCGTCTGCGGAAAATGTAAAGGTTTTTATCGAAAATTTTTAGAATGATAGGAAAATAGGTTAAGATGGCAATGAAATTGCATTTCATTAATGGTACAGAGGAAGATTAAATGAGCAAAATCAATTTGTCGGATTTGCCCCAAACAGAAATAGTAGATGTCCATATTGCTTCGCCGGGGGCGAGGGTTGCGGCATATTTGTTGAATAATCTGTTTACTTTTTTGATATGGTTGCCATTCATTGTGATGGTAGTTTTCACTTTAGATGAAAGCAAAGAATTAGTTTCGGAGTCTTCTCTTTCTAATACCCCTGAATATTTTGCCATAACATTTTTTATTTCTTTGGCTGTTTATTTGGTTTTCGGTATCTTCCAACTGTATTACATGAGCCGGGACGGTCAGTCTTTAGGTAAAAAAATTATGGGCATCCGCGTGTTAAAAAGTGACGGGAATAATCCAGGTTTTGAAGGAACAGTTTTAATCCGCGAAGTTGTTTGGGCGCTTGCTGTTGGTGTTGTGGTAACTATTGTATCGTTGGCAATAAGTGACACGGGTGGAAACCTGATTTCTCTGCTTATAGCCTTCATCAACTTCATCATGCTCTTTTCCGTCAAACGCGACCGCCGCACGCTCTACGATATGCTGGCCGATACGGTTGTCGTCAAATTGCCGCCGCGCCGATAAATCGCTTTTTTTGATAAAAAATTGGAGATTCCTTTACAAATATGCTCTTACGTGCTATTATTTAAGTGACTATTTAAAAGGAGTTAATAAATATGCGGCAAGGTATTCTTAAATAAACTGTCAATTTGATAGCGGGAACAAATAATTAGATGTCCTTTTTTAGGAGGGCTTAGTTTTTTGTACCCAGTTTAAGAATACCTTTATCATGTGATTCTAAAGTATCCAGAGAATATCTGTATGCTTTGTATACCTATGGTTATGCATAAAAATCCCAGTGATAAAAGTATTTATCACTGGGATTTTTATGCCCTTTTGGGTTTTTGAATGGAGGAAAATCACATGAAAATTATTAATATTGGAGTTTTAGCTCATGTTGATGCAGGAAAAACTACCTTAACAGAAAGCTTATTATATAACAGTGGAGCGATTACAGAATTAGGAAGCGTGGACAAAGGTACAACGAGGACGGATAATACGCTTTTAGAACGTCAGAGAGGAATTACAATTCAGACAGGAATAACCTCTTTTCAGTGGGAAAATACGAAGGTGAACATCATAGACACGCCAGGACATATGGATTTCTTAGCAGAAGTATATCGTTCATTATCAGTTTTAGATGGGGCAATTCTACTGATTTCTGCAAAAGATGGCGTACAAGCACAAACTCGTATATTATTTCATGCACTTAGGAAAATGGGGATTCCCACAATCTTTTTTATCAATAAGATTGACCAAAATGGAATTGATTTATCAACGGTTTATCAGGATATTAAAGAGAAACTTTCTGCCGAAATTGTAATCAAACAGAAGGTAGAACTGCATCCTAATATGCGTGTAATGAACTTTACCGAATCTGAACAATGGGATATGGTAATAGAAGGAAATGATTACCTTTTGGAGAAATATACGTCTGGGAAATTATTGGAAGCATTAGAACTCGAACAAGAGGAAAGCATAAGATTTCATAATTGTTCCCTGTTCCCTGTTTATCACGGAAGTGCAAAAAACAATATAGGGATTGATAACCTTATAGAAGTGATTACGAATAAATTTTATTCATCAACACATCGAGGTCAGTCTGAACTTTGCGGAAAAGTTTTCAAAATTGAGTATTCGGAAAAAAGACAGCGTCTTGCATATATACGTCTTTATAGTGGCGTACTGCATTTGCGAGATTCGGTTAGAATATCGGAAAAGGAAAAAATAAAAATTACAGAAATGTATACTTCAATAAATGGTGAATTATGTAAAATCGATAAGGCTTATTCCGGGGAAATTGTTATTTTGCAGAATGAGTTTTTGAAGTTAAATAGTGTTCTTGGAGATACAAAGCTATTGCCACAGAGAGAGAGAATTGAAAATCCCCTCCCTCTGCTGCAAACGACTGTTGAACCGAGCAAACCTCAACAAAGGGAAATGTTACTTGATGCACTTTTAGAAATCTCCGACAGTGACCCGCTTCTGCGATATTATGTGGATTCTGCGACACATGAAATCATACTTTCTTTCTTAGGGAAAGTACAAATGGAAGTGATTAGTGCACTGTTGCAAGAAAAGTATCATGTGGAGATAGAACTAAAAGAGCCTACAGTCATTTATATGGAGAGACCGTTAAAAAATGCAGAATATACCATTCACATCGAAGTGCCGCCAAATCCTTTCTGGGCTTCCATTGGTTTATCTGTATCACCGCTTCCGTTGGGAAGTGGAATGCAGTATGAGAGCTCGGTTTCTCTTGGATACTTAAATCAATCATTTCAAAATGCAGTTATGGAAGGGATACGCTATGGTTGCGAACAAGGATTATATGGTTGGAATGTGACGGATTGTAAAATCTGTTTTAAGTATGGCTTATACTATAGCCCTGTTAGTACCCCAGCAGATTTTCGGATGCTTGCTCCTATTGTATTGGAACAAGTCTTAAAAAAAGCTGGAACAGAATTGTTAGAGCCATATCTTAGTTTTAAAATTTATGCGCCACAGGAATATCTTTCACGAGCATACAACGATGCTCCTAAATATTGTGCGAACATCGTAGACACTCAATTGAAAAATAATGAGGTCATTCTTAGTGGAGAAATCCCTGCTCGGTGTATTCAAGAATATCGTAGTGATTTAACTTTCTTTACAAATGGACGTAGTGTTTGTTTAACAGAGTTAAAAGGGTACCATGTTACTACCGGTGAACCTGTTTGCCAGCCCCGTCGTCCAAATAGTCGGATAGATAAAGTACGATATATGTTCAATAAAATAACTTAGTGTATTTTATGTTTATGTAAAATCAGCACTTTCCAACATAGGCCGTCTGAAAAATCGCTTTCAGACGGCCTTTCGACACGCTATTGATTTCATGAAAAAACATTTGTACCGCATTACGCTCGTCAGCATTGCCGCGGCCATTCTTGCCGCCTGTCCGAGCAAAAGCATTAAAAACCTCCCCGAAACCGACACCAGCGTTATCAAAGGCCCTGACCGCCCCACCGGTACGCCCGATCCCGTCGGTACGACAGTGAGCGGGGGAGGAGCAAACTACACCGTAGTTTCCTACAACGAATTGCCGCACTGGGACCTCCAACACTTTACCAAAAGCCTGCAATCTTTCCGTTTAGGCTGTGAAAAACTTAAAAACCGCCAAGGCTGGCAGGACGTTTGTATCCAGGCCATGCAAACACCGGTGCACCATTTCCAAGCCAAGCACTTTTTCGAGCGCTATTTCACCGCATGGCGCGTCGATAACGGCGGCAATCCTGCCGGCACCATTACCGGTTATTACGAACCGGTCCTGCGCGGCGACGACAAATCCACGAGCCAATCCCGTTTCCCTATTTACGGCATTCCGAACGATTTTGTTTCCGTTCCGCTGGCTGCAAACTTGAGGGGCAGCAAAGCCACCGTCCGCATCCGCCAAACCGGCCCAAACAGCGGCGTCATCGACAACAGCGGCGCATACACGGCCGACTTGTCCAGATTCCCGATTACAGCACGCAGCACCGCGCTGAAAGGCCGTTTTGAAGGCAGCCGTTTCGTTCCTTACTACACCCGCAGCCAAATCAACGGCGGCGCGCTTAACGGCAAAGCGCCGATTTTGGGTTACGCAGATGATCCGGTCGAACTTTTCTTTATGCACATTCAAGGTTCAGGCCGTCTGAAAACGCCGTCCGGCAAATACATCCGTGTCGGATTTGCCGATAAAAACGAACATCCGTATGTTTCCATCGGCCGCTATATGGCGGACAAAGGCTATCTGCCGCTGGGTCAGACCAGCATGCAGGGCATCAAGGCCTATATGAAGCAAAACCCCGGCCGTCTTGCCGAAGTTTTGGGACAAAACCCAAGCTACGTCTTCTTCCGCGAGCTGACCGGCAGCAGTGATTCAGGCCCGGTGGGCGCATTGGGTACGCCGTTGATGGGCGAATACGCCGGTGCCATCGACCGTCACTACATCACGCTTGGCGCACCATTATTTGTCGCCACTGCCCATCCGATCACCAAAAAAGCCCTCAACCGCTTAATTATGGCGCAAGATACCGGCAGCGCGATTAAAGGCGCAGTCCGTGTGGATTATTTCTGGGGCTATGGCGACGAAGCAGGCGAAGTGGCCGGTAAAATGAAAACCACCGGCTATGTATGGCAGCTCCTGCCCAACGGCATGAAACCGGAATACCGTCCATAAACAGCGGTTTAAAAAAGGCCGTCTGAAACCAAGATTCAGGTTTCAGACGGCCTTTTTATTTCTATAAAAATGCGGCAGGTTTTAAAAACCTGCCGCGGTATGGGGACATACAGCTCGGACGGTAAGCCGGGTTCTGTCGCGGACAGTCATTCCTCTAGGCACATCATTGCTGGTGTGCTCAAGCAACCTACCCGAACGCTCGGCGAGCAGCGTCATCGCGTTCTGTTTGGTCTTGCTCCGAATGGGGTTTAGCCTGCTGCGCTTTGTTACCAAATGCACGGTGCGCTCTTACCGCACCTTTTCACCCTTACCTGTTTTGCCCGAAGGCAATCATCGGCGGTATTGCTTTCTGTTCCACTTTCCGTCGCGTTACCGCGCCCGGCCGTTAGCCGGCATTCTGCTCTGTGGAGCCCGGACTTTCCTCCCCGTATGCCTTACGCGATACGCGGCGACTGTCTGTCCGACCTGTATGAGGTGCGGATTATAACACAGCCGCCATAGGGTTCAGACGGCCTAAATATTTATTTTTTCTTTTTAAATGCTATTTCGGTTAAACCCAATTCCTGTGCTTTTTTGCGGACTGCGGATTCGGGCATTTCGCGTGCCAGGCGGCTGGTGCAGTATTCGGTCATGGTGGTGGCGCAGGCTTTGAAGTTGCCGGTAAAGTCGCTGGCGGCACTTAAAAACGGGATGAGGCGGCCGGCCATGATTTCTTCGGCCGGTGCGTCTGTTTGGGCGGATACGCGTCCGGACTCGACCGCCGAGAAAATTTGTTCGGTAAAGCGTCGGGCGAAGTTTGCTTCTGTTTGGCAGTCTTGGAATGCGGTGTTTTCGTGTTGGCAGACAAGGGTAACTTCGCCTTGAGTTTCTTGCAGCGGTTCGGCCAAATCGAGTTTGAGGGTTTGCTTGTCGGTTTGCAGCCAGGCGGTGCGGCCTTGGGTTTTGATGATTTTGCCGTAAACGCCGATGGCATCGTTTTTGGGGATGTTTTTCTGTTCGGCAAGTTGTTGGGCCGAGAATAAGGGGGCTTGTTCGGCAAATGCGCCGCCGGTTTCGTGTTTGAAGTAGGCGGCGAGGTCTTGTTTGATGAGGGCTTGGGTCAGTAGTTTTTCGCCTTCGGTCAGGCGGTGTGCAAAGCCGTGTGTTTTGGGGTCGGATGCGGCATCCGTGGTCTTGGTGTCCGGTGTGCAGGCGCTCAGGAGTAAAAGCAGGGGAAGGATGTATTTCATGGTTGGTCTCTCAACAGGCCGTCTGAACCTATGGTTTCAAACGGTCAGCGTTGTTTATCGATAACGATAAACCCGGCGGGGATAAACGGGATAGGCTGGGTAATTGCGGACGGGTTCGCTGTCTTGATAGATGACGGTCGTCCCGGGCGGGGCGTTGATGGTTACGGTTTTGTTGACAGTGGTTTGCGAGTGGACGGGCAGGTCCAAGACGGCGGTGCGTCCATACGGGGTCTCGGTATAGACGCATGCGCTTAGAAAGAGGGTGATGCTCAGGGCCAATGCCTTCATGTTTCAGACGGCCTTATTTGAGCAGGTTTTTCAAGGCCAGGCGCACGCCTTCGCCGACTTCCGTGCCCTTGGGAATGCCTTTGGTGGCGGCTTTGGCTTCGCGGTCGTTGTAGCCGAGGGCAAGCAGGGTGTTGATGATGTCTTGGCTTTCGTCGGCAACGGCATCAGGGGCAAACAGGCCGTCTGAAACGGTATGGGACACGAGTTTGCCGCGCAGTTCTAACACCATGCGTTCGGCGGTTTTCTTGCCGATGCCGGGGGCGGAGGAGAGGCGTTTGACGTCTTCTTCGGCGATGGCTTGCGCCAGCTCGTCGGCATTCATGGCTGACAAAATGCCCAATGCGGTTTTGGCACCGATGCCGCTGACTTTGACCAGTTGACGGAAGGTGGCGCGTTCCTCGGCTGAGGCGAAACCAAACAGCAAATGCGCGTCTTCGCGGACGACAAGCTGGGTGTAGAGATGGACGGTTTCGCCAACGGAGGGCAGGTTGTAGAAAGTCTGCATGGAAACGTCGGCTTCATAACCGACGCCGTTGACGTCGATAACGACCTGCGGCGGATTTTTCTCAATCAATTTGCCTGTGAGCCTGCTGATCATGGTGTTCCCCTGTGATTAAAAAAGGCCGTCTGAAACCTTGCAATCGGGTTTCAGACGGCCTTGTATTGTATCAAACTTCAGCGGTAACGCGGACGAAATCAGATGGCGGATGCCAGGTTCAGATGACGGGCGCGTTCGCCTGCTTCGGCGGCACGTTCTTGGCTGCTGAACGGCCCCATTTTGAC
Organism: Neisseria sp. HMSC078H04; assembly: GCF_001838135.1. Classification (NCBI taxonomy): domain Bacteria; kingdom Pseudomonadati; phylum Pseudomonadota; class Betaproteobacteria; order Neisseriales; family Neisseriaceae; genus Neisseria; species Neisseria sp. HMSC078H04. The sequence goes on along the minus strand of NZ_KV835825.1, from coordinate 28,945 downwards.
AACGTATTCGTAGTTGCGTTTTTCAAGCATGACTTTGCTGTCGGACGGCAGGCTTTGTGCGGCTTGGTTCAAATAAGCTTGTGCTTCGCGTTGGGTACCGAAGGATTTCAAATCAACAAAAAATTCTTTGTTGTTTGGGGAAATAATGGTTTGAGCGGCGGTTTGGCCGGGGATGATTTGCTCAACTTTGACGTTGGCCGTGCCTTGGTTGATGAAACCCAATTGTTGGGCGGCGGCTTTGGAAACATCGATGACGCGGTTGCCGTGGAAAGGGCCGCGGTCGTTGACGCGGACGATGACGCTTTTGCCGTTTTGCATATTGGTCACGCGTGCGTAGCTGGGAATAGGGAGGGTTTTGTGGGCGGCGGAGAGGGCGTTCATATTGTAACGCTCGCCGCTGGAAGTTTTACGGCCGTGGAATTGGTTGCCGTACCATGAGGCTTTGCCGGTTTGGCTGAAAGAGGAAACTTTGGTCAGCGGCGTGTAGCGTTTGCCGGCAACTTTGTAACTGCGGTTGGCAGAAGGATGCAGTTTTTCGACTCGGACCACGCTGTCGGCGACGGCGGCATTGATGGAAAGGACGCCGATGGTGGCGGCGGCTAAGGAAAGGAGGGTTTTTTTGGTAAAAGTCAAAACGGGTTCCGTTCTTGAGTTGATAACGCAGCGGTTTCAGACGGCCTGTTATACGCCGCCGGCAAAACCGTTTTGCCGCCATGCTTCAAATAAAATCACGGCGACAGTATTGGAAAGATTCATGCTCCTGCTGTCGGGCATCATCGGCAGGCGGATTTTTTGTCCGGCAGGCAGGCTGTCGAGAACTTCGGCAGGCAGGCCGCGCGTTTCGGGACCAAACAGCAATACATCGCCTTCGCGGAAGGAAACTTCGTCGGGGCGGGTAGAGCCTTTGGTGGTCAGCGCGAAAATGCGGCGACCTTCAAGGGCCTTGAGGCAGTCTTCGAAATTCTCATGTACCGTCAGTTTGGCAAACTCGTGATAATCCAAACCCGCGCGTTTCATTTTGGACGAATCCAGAGGGAAACCAAGCGGCTTGACCAAGTGCAAATCGGCACCGGTATTGGCGCACAGGCGGATGATATTGCCCGTATTGGGCGGGATTTCGGGTTGGTACAAAACTATGGTAAACATATAAATCAATCACTTATAGAGTGGCATAATGCCGAAATGTTCCATGGGTGTCAAAAATTTTAGCTATTTTTTCATTGGCGGCCGCGCCAAAGACCAACAACAAATCCGGCCTGCGCCTGATTTTTTCAGCGTTTTCGCCAATTCGTTTAAAGTCGAGCCGGTGGTAAAGACATCGTCAATTAACAGAATATTACACGCCTTCGGCAATTCGGCTTTGATTTTAAATGCATTCTTGATATTTCGCCGACGTTCGTCGCTTTTCAGCGTACTTTGCGGCTCGCCATGCCGTCTGAAAACCGCGTGGCGCGGCAGCAGCGTCCAGCCGTAGCGTTTTGCCAAAATATCCGTCAACGCCTCGCTTTGGTTGAATCCGCGCTTGAGCCGCCGCTCTTTGCTCAAAGGCATGGGCAGGACAAAATCAAAGTGTTCCGTCGCCAGCCAGTCCGGTGCGTTTTGGCTCATCAAATCCGCCAACGGACGGCTCATGCCCAAATCCGCTAAGTGTTTCAGCTCGCGTATCATGCTGCTGACGGGCGGTTCGTAATACAGCGAGGCCCACATTCTATCAAATGCGGGCGGCTTTTTCTGACAACTGCCGCACACTGCCCCGCCTGCGACATGGCGGAAACACAAAGGGCAGCTTTGTGCCGCATCGATAAAATATTCCGTCAAATCGTTTGCGCAGCCTCGGCAAAGGCCGTCTGAAACGGAATCGTGGCATAATACGCAACGTCGCGCATTGAGCTGTTTCAAACTGCGCCACCAAGAAAGAACATTCATGCCACACTCCGCCAAAAAAGTTTATCTGATACACGGTTGGGCGGCGAACCGCCATGTATTTGACGATTTGATACCGCGCCTGCCTGCCGATTGGGACGTCCGCGCGCTTGATTTGCCCGGACACGGCGATGCGCCTTTTGCCGAACCGTTTGATATTGCCGCCGTTGCCGAAGCTTTTGCCGGACAAATCGACACGCCGGCACACATTCTCGGCTGGTCGCTGGGCGGACTGGTTGCCCTGTATTTGACCGCGCTTTATCCCGACAAAATCCAATCGCTCTGCCTGACGGCAAGTTTTGCCCGATTGACTGCCGATACGGATTATCCCGAAGGCTTGGCGCAACCTGCCTTGGGCAAGATGGTCGGCGCATTCCAGCAGGATTATGCCAAACATATTAAACAGTTTCTACAACTGCAACTGCTGCACACGCCCCATTCCGGCGAAATCTTAAACCGAGTGCTGCCCGATTTGGCACGCTGCGGCACGCCTTCCGCCTTACAGGCCGCGCTTGAAGCGGTCAACCATGCCGACGCGCGTCCGCTGTTGCCGCTGATTCAAACGCCGTCATTGCTGGTGTTTGGACAGAAAGACGCCATCACGCCGCCGCGCATGGGCGAATATTTACACCGCCATTTGAGCGACAGCGAGCTGGTACTTATCGACAAAGCCGCACACGCGCCTTTTTTAAGCCATGCCGACGAATTTGCCGAAATTTACCGCAATTTTGTCGAAAAGGCCGTCTGAAACAGCCTTAAACCATAAAAACATTGTCGGGCAAAGCCCGCTGACACGACCCACCATGACTGAACAAGACAAACGCTGGCAGATTCACCGCCATCTCGCCCAAGACACCAACGAGCGCCTGCAGCTGGTCCGCAATGCACCCAAACGCATCATGCTGATTGGTGCCGATGCCGATATCAGCCGCAGCCTGCTGGCCGCGCGTTATCCCGACGCCGTGTTTGAAGAATACGATCCGAATGCCGATTTTTTGAAAACCGCCGCCGCCGCGCGCAAAGGCGGTTTCTGGCAGAAGCTGACCGGCAAAACCATTCCGCAGCATTGCCAAGCCCTGACCGCGCCGTTACCTGAAGCATCCGCCGATATGTTGTGGGCCAACCTTAGCCTCAGCCGCGCCGATGATATTTTGCCGGTATTGAAAAACTGGGCCGCTGCTTTGAAAACCGACGGATTATTGTTTTTCACGCACTTTGGCCGCGACAGCCTGAGCGAGCTGACAGGCCGTCTGAACCATGAAGGCATCGAATGCGAAGCGCCCACGCTGATTGATATGCACGACTTGGGCGATATGCTCGCCGACAACGGCTTTTACGATCCGGTAACCGACACGGCCAAGCTTGAGTTGAGCTATAAAAAAGCCGGAACGTTTTGGCAGGACATGGAAACCTTGGGATTGTGGAATGCGTTAAAGTTCAGCAATCCGCAAGCGGCCAAGGAATGTGTGGATAAGATTTTTGAAAACGAAGGCCGTCTGAACATCACGCTTGAAACCGTGTACGGCCATGCCGTGAAGAAATTGGTGTTGCCGCAAGGGGAGAATGTGGTGCAGTTTTTCCCGAAACGGCAGGGCTAGTTTGGCGGTTGTGCCGGTAGGGTTGACACCGCGATTGCGTGTTGTCGAATGCGGTTTGGCGTTTGTATTGATTGCCTGCGCTGTTTAATATGTATGAAAAGAAAAAGGCCGTCTGAAAAGTTTTCAGACGGCCTTTTGTTTGATTCCGAATTAAGCCTGTTTGGCAGCCCATTCGGCCGGAGTGGCGGCAACGGAAATCGACAGTGCGTGCAATTCGTTGCTTTCGAGTTGCGGCTTGAGGCCGTCTTTAATCAGGCGGTGGCGGGCGAGGCGGGCTTTGCCTTCAAATGAGGAGGAAACGATTACGGCGAAGAAGTGATGGCCGTCGCCTTCGACTTCGACGTGTTCGCAAGGGGTAACGCCTTCAATCAGGGTTTTGACTTGTTCGGGTAAAAGCATGGGGGTTCCTTGGGAAATGGTTTGCTTGTAAAAGAGGGCATTATACCGAATCTTGATAAAAACAGGCCGTCTGAAAAACCAAACTTCGGGTTTCAGACGGCCTCGGTCTTTTGAAGCGTTAAATGCTTATTCGTACACTTTCAGCAGCTCGACTTCAAAAATCAAAGTCGCGTGCGGAGGAATCACGCCGCCTGCACCGTGTGCGCCGTAGCCCATTTCGGAAGGAATGGTCAGCTTGCGTTTGCCGCCTTCTTTCATGCCGCCGAAGCCTTCGTCCCAACCTTTAATCACTTGGCCGACGCCCAGAGTGATGGTCAGCGGTTGACGGCGGTCGAGGCTGGAGTCGAATTTGGTACCGTCTTCCAACCAGCCGGTGTAATGTACGGTGATTTCTTTGCCTTTGACGGCTTCTTTGCCGTGGCCTTCTTGCAAGTCTTCAATAATCAGGCTCATGATGTTCCTTTCGGATGTATGGTGAAAATCGGTTCAAGATTACCATATTGTGTGGAATCGTGAAACAAATGCGCCCATATGGCCGGCAACAAAAGGCCGTCTGAAACGGATTTTCAGACGGCCTTGTTTTATGCTAAACCTTATTTGTTGTCAGGTTGGGATTTGACATCGTGGGAGACGGGCAGCTCAGGCATGGTTCGGGCAGACTCTGGAACATTGCCGGAGAGGGCTTTCAAGAAGGCAACGATGTTTTCAGTGTCTTCCGGAGCCAGGGTTTTACCCAATTGCGCTTTCGCCATGATGTTGACGGCTTTATCCAGTTCCCAAACGCTGCCGTTGTGGAAGTATGGATAGGTACGTTCAACGTTTCTCAAGCCGGGAACACGGAAGAAGAATTCGTCTTCGGCTTTTTTGGTTACGTCCGCACGGCCTTTGTCGTGTTTAGGATCGTCGATGTGTTTCCAGTAAGGACCGTCCACCAAGCCGAATTTTTGGAACATGGTACCGCCCAAGTTGACGCCGTTGTGACAAGCGATACAGCCGTTGTCCATAAATGCGCGTACGCCTTTGCGTTCTTGTTCGCTCAGGGCAGATACGTTGCCTTTCAGGTAGTCGTCCCAACGGGTCGGGGTCAGCAGGGTACGTTCAAACGCGCCCAATGCGGTGGTGATGTTTTTGAAGGAAACCGCGCCGTCTTCAGGGAATGCGGCTTTGAATTTTTCTTGGTATTCAGGGATACCGGCGATTTTGGCGGCGGCATCGGCTTCGGTCGCGTTGGCCATTTCAACAGGGTTGAGCAATGGGCCACCGGCTTGTTCTTCCACATCGGCTGCACGGCCGTCCCAGAATTGGCTGCCCAACAAGGCGGCATTCAGAGCAGTTGGGGAGTTGCGGCCGCCGAATTGGCTTTTGTGGCCCGCGCTGGTTGGCATGTTGTCTACGCCGGCAGTTGCCAAGTTGTGGCAAGAGTTACAGCTGACGGTGTTGCCTTTGGACAGGCGGTTTTCGTACCAAAGTTGTTGGCCGAGTTTGACCTGTTCTTCGGTAAACGGACGAACTTTTTGCATTTCGGCTAAGTCAGGCAAAGGTTTGAACGTAGCTTGCGCGCGTTCCAACAGGGCTTTGTCTTCGTCAGAAACATCGGCAGAATTTTGAGGGGCTGAAACGGCGGCGGTGCCTGCGGCAGCATCGGCAGCGCTCGCGGCAGAAGCAGCTTAAGGGGTTTCGGTTGTTTGTGCAGTTTTCTCACCGCAGGCGGTCAACGCGGCAGAAACGGCCAAAGCCAGAACGATTTGGTGGAATTTCAAACGTGGCATAGGAGGTTCCTTTGTTATGCATTTGTTATGTAATGGTTTGCTGGTTGCAGCAGCAGTGTTTGAACTATATAAGATAAGTTGTTTTTGATTCTTGCTGTAAATCAACCTTTTATTTTTGATAAATTTTGAAAATATAACCAATAGAGAATTTTATACTATGAAACTTTTTTATTATTTCTTTACAATTAGTTATGGTTTTTAAGGCCGTCTGAAAAAATAAAATTCAGACGGCCTTTTAGTTTTTATTGATTACGTTCGTTATTTTCTTTTAAAAAATCTTAATAAATATAGGGTTATTAAAAAATAAAAATAATTTGCATTATTAAACATAAAGCGTTATAAATGCGTTAACAAATGAACGTTTCACTTTAGAGTTTTTTATGCTGATTGCTTTTTTGATTATGCTGCGCGAGGGCATCGAAGCCGCCCTGATCGTCGGCATTGTTGCCAGTTTTTTAAAACAGTCGGGACACAGCGAGCTGATGCCGAAGGTTTGGCTGGGCGTGTTTTTGGCTGCGGCCATGTGTTTGGGTATCGGTTACGGCATTCATTCCGTTACGGGCGAGATTCCGCAAAAAGAACAGGAATTGGTGGTCGGCGTCATCGGCCTGGTGGCCGTGGCGATGCTGACGTACATGATTTTGTGGATGAAGAAGGCCGCGCGTTCGATGAAACAGCATCTTCAGGATTCTGTTCAGACGGCCTTGAACCACGGCAGCGGCCAGGGCTGGGCCTTGGTCGGCATGGCGTTTTTGGCCGTGGCGCGCGAAGGTTTGGAAAGCGTGTTTTTCCTGCTTGCCGTGTTCCAGCAAAGCCCGACGTGGTCTATGCCGATAGGCGCGGTATTGGGGCTGCTGGCGGCGGTTGTCATCGGTACGCTGATTTATCAGGGCGGTATGCGCCTGAACTTGGCGAAGTTTTTCCGTTGGACGGGCGCGTTTTTGATTGTGGTGGCGGCCGGTCTGTTGGCCGGTTCGTTTCGTGCGCTGCATGAGGCTGGCGTATGGAATGCGATGCAGGACATCGCTTTCGACACCTCGAAATATTTGCATGAAGACAGCCCTTTAGGCGTGCTGCTCGGCGGTTTCTTCGGCTATACCGACCATCCGACCGAAGGCGAAGTCCTGATTTGGCTGCTGTATCTGGTTCCCGTCATGATTTGGTTTTTGCGCGGCAGCGCGCCGGCAAAAACGTTAACTAAATAAAAAGGAATGAAAATGAAAAAATTCAATCTGACTGCTTTGTCCGTAATGTTGGCTCTGAGTTTGACCGCGTGTCAGCCGCCTGAAGCCGAAAAAGCCGCGCCTGCCGCTTCAGGCGCATCCGCTGCCGCCAATGCCGACGGTTCGGTCAATATCGGTGTGAACGATACTGCCTGCGAACCGATGGAATTGACCGTCCCCAGCGGCCAAGTCGTGTTCAACATTAAAAACGACAGCGGCCGCAAGCTGGAATGGGAAATTCTGAAAGGCGTGATGGTGGTGGACGAGCGTGAAAACATCGCCCCGGGTTTATCCGACAAAATGACCGTTACCCTGCTGCCGGGCGAATACGAAATGACTTGCGGCCTGTTGACTAATCCGCGCGGTAAGCTGATTGTTACCGACAGCGGCTTCAAAGACACTGCCAACGAAGCGGATTTGGAAAAACTGTCCCAACCGCTCGCCGACTATAAAGCTTACGTTCAAGGCGAGGTTAAAGAGCTGGTGGCGAAAACCAAAACCTTTACCGAAGCCGTTAAAGCCGGCGACATTGAAAAGGCCAAATCCCTGTTTGCCGCCACCCGCGTCCATTACGAACGTATCGAACCGATTGCCGAGCTTTTCAGCGAACTCGACCCCGTCATCGATGCGCGTGAAGACGACTTCAAAGACGGTGCGAAAGATGCCGGATTTACCGGCTTCCACCGTATCGAACACGCCCTTTGGGTAGAAAAAGACGTATCCGGCGTGAAGGAAATTGCAGCCAAACTGATGACCGATGTCGAAGCACTGCAAAAAGAAATCGACGCATTGGCGTTTCCTCCGGGTAAGGTGGTCGGCGGCGCGTCCGAACTGATTGAAGAAGTGGCCGGCAGCAAAATCAGCGGCGAAGAAGACCGTTACAGCCATACCGACTTGAGCGACTTCCAAGCCAATGTGGAAGGCTCCAAAAAAATCGTTGATTTGTTCCGTCCGCTGATCGAAGCCAAAGACAAAGCGTTGTTGGAAAAAACCGATGCCAACTTCAAACAGGTTGAAGACATTTTGGCGAAATACAAAAAACAAGACGGCTTCGAGCTGTACGACAAATTGAGCGAAGAAGACCGCAAAGCCCTGCAGGCGCCGATTAATGCCTTGGCAGAAGACTTGGCCAAACTGCGCGGCATTTTGGGTTTGAAATAAGATAACGCGTTTTCAGACGGCCTTTGGATATTGAAAGGTCGTCTGAATCTTATTGTCGTCCACACAAAATATGCTTGAAAACCAACCTTACTTCACACGATTGCAATCTTTCCGTTCCCTGCCAAGGAGCAGACCATGAGCCAAAACAAACAACCGGCACAACCCGAAAAACGAACCCTTTTCAAAACTGCCCTTGCCGCCGGCGCCATCGGCGTTGCCGGTTATTTTGCCGGTAAAAAACAAGGCGAAGCCGCCGCCGAAACCCAAAACAACCAACATTCCGAGCTGGCCTATCCGTGTTACGGCGAGCATCAGGCAGGCATCGTTACGCCACACCAGCTCTTCGGCATCATGTGTGCCTTTGACGTTACCGCCAAAGACGCCAAACAACTTGAAAACCTGTTCCGCACACTGACCGCCCGCATCGAATTTCTTACCCAAGGCGGCGAATACCAAGACGGAGACGACAAGCTCCCGCCAGCAGGCAGCGGCATCCTCGGCAAACAATTCCGCCCCGACGGGCTGACAGTTACCGTCGGCGTCGGCAGCAGCCTTTTTGACGACCGCTTCGGCCTCAAAGACAAAAAACCGAAACACCTGCAGGAAATGCGCGACTTCCCCAACGACAAACTCCAAAAATCTTGGTGCGACGGCGACCTCAGCCTGCAAATTTGTGCATTCTCCCCCGAAACCTGCCAAGCCGCCCTGCGCGACATCATCAAAAATACCGCCCAGTTTGCCGTCATCCGTTGGAGCATAGACGGTTGGCTCCCTAAAGCCGAACCCGGCGCCATTGCCGCGCGTAATCTTTTAGGTTTCCGCGACGGCTCCGGCAATCCCAAAGTCGAAGATCCCAAAGTCGCCGATCAAGTCCTCTGGACAGGCGTTGCCGCCAACAGCTTGGACGAACCGGCATGGACGAAAAACGGCAGCTATCAGGCCGTCCGCCTCATCCGCCACTTTGTCGAATTTTGGGACCGCACCCCGATGCAGGAACAAACCGATATTTTCGGCCGGCGCAAATACAGCGGCGCGCCCATGGACGGTAAAAAAGAGGGCGACACCGCCGATTTCGCCAAAGACCCCGACGGCAAAATCACGCCCAAAGACAGCCATATGCGCCTTGCCAACCCGCGCGATCCGGAGTTCATGAAAAAACACCTGCTCTACCGCCGCGCCTTCAACTACTCGCGCGGCCTCGCCGCCAACGGCCAGCTCGATGTCGGCTTGGTGTTCATCTGCTATCAGGCCAACCTTGCCGACGGTTTCATCTTCGTGCAAAACCTGCTCAACGGCGAGCCGCTGGAGGAATACATCAGCCCGTTTGGTGGCGGCTATTTCTTCGTCCTGCCGGGTGTCGAAAAAGGCAGTTTCCTCGGCAAAGAGCTTTTGGGCGTATAAATCCGCCGATGGTTTGAATAAATAAAAAGGCCGTCTGAAACCTGATTTCCAGATTTCAGACGGCCTGTGTTTTTTCTATCAAACCAAATGTTCCGCCAAGAAAGCCAATGCGTATTCGACGGCTTGCGCCCTTACTGCTTCGCGGTCACCTGTGAATAAAGCGGTTTGCTCAAACGAACCTTTGGGCGTGGCCAGGCCGAACCAGACTGTGCCGACTGGTTTGGCCGCGCTGCCGCCGCTAGGGCCGGCGATGCCGGAAATACTCAAGGCGTAATCTGCCTGCGCCACGGCCTTTGCGCCGCGTGCCATTTCATAGACGGTCTCGCGGCTGACCGCGCCGTGTTTCAGCAAAGTATCGGGCATGACGCCGAGGCGGTCTTGTTTGGCTTGGTTGCTGTATGTGACGAAGCTTTGGTGAAACCATTGCGAGCTACCGGAGAGGGAGGTCAGCGCACCGGCAAGCAGACCGCCGGTGCAGGACTCGGCGCAGGTAACGGTTTGACGGCGGCTGGTCAGGTGTTCGGCGATGGTTTGCAGATGGGACATGGCGGCTCCTTATGGAAAAGGGTGGAATGGGGCGGGCGTTTGACCCGCCGGGTTTCAGACGGCCTGAAAGCTGAAATCAGTCTTTCGGCTGAATGAGGTGGACATCACATTGTGGGAATGGGATGTTGATGTTGGTGGCACGCAGGTTTTCAACCACTTGCTCGTTCAGGGCGAATCGGAATGGGCCGAGATTTTCTTCTTGCGTCCACGCCCAAAGGGTAATTTCGATGGCGCTGTCGCCAAGGTTGGTAATGTATACGACGGCAGGTCGTTCTTCGGTTTGAACACACAATGGATGCTCGGTTGCCGCTCTCAATACGGCGGCTTTGGCGGCTTTCAAGTCGCAGGCGTAGTCGACGCCGACAACGACTTGGGCGCGGCACAGGGGCAGGGAAGAGCGGTTGGTGATGCTGTTGGTCATGACCACGCTGTTGGGCAGGACGACTTCTTCGTTGTCCGGCGTGCTCAAAGAGGTCTGCACCATTTTAATTTCGCGGACGATGCCTTCAAAGCCGTTGACGCGGATAAAGTCGCCGACTTTAAACGGGCGGAACAGGATAATCAGCGCACCGGCGGCGAAGTTGGACAGTTGGTCTTTTAAAGATAAGGCAACCGCCAAACCTGCGCCACCGATCAGGGCGGTCACGGAAGTGGTCGGAATGCCGAGTTTGCCCAGTGCGGCGATGATGACGAGGATCAGCAGGCCGATGTTGGCGACGTTGCCGAGGAAGCTGACCAGCGTTTTATCGACTTTGGCGCGCGTCAGCGCGGCTTTCATCAGTGTTACTAAGCGCGTGGCGATCCAGCGGCCGATAAAGAATATGGCCAAGGCGGCCAGCAGGTTCATGCCGAAAGACATGCCGGTTTGGGCGAGTTGTTCCCAACCGGAGAAGGAGGAGAGGACTTGAAGATCGAAATTCATAATTGTGTGTGCGTGTAAAGTTGTTTAAAAGGTCATTGTAAAACAAGGCCGTCTGAAAAACTAATGATTTGTTTTTTCAGACGGCCTTGATGTGTTTTTAAGTTTTTCGGTTTAACGTAAAACGGTTTTGCTCCAACGGCTCACCCATTGTTTTTGTTTGGTGTTGATGTCGGCGCGGTTGGGGGAATCGCTGTGTTTCGGGGTTTGGGCAAACTCGAATACTTTGGGCAGCGGCGTGTTTTGGGCAGCCGGATAGACCCACATTTCGGCAGGCAGGGCTTTTTGCACTTCGCCGCTTTGCAGCCAGCTTACCAGTTTGGCCGCCAGCTCGGGTTGTTTCGCACTTTTTAAAACGGCCGCGCCTTCAACTTGGCGGAATGTGCCGCCTTTGAGGAAGAGGTTGCCGGTGGGTGGGGTGCTGTATTTGCCTTTGGAGTAGTGGACTTCGGCCGCCGGGCTGGTGGCATAGCTGACCACGAGGGGATAGGCGCCGCCGTTTTGGGTGAAGTCGGTGTAGTAGGCTTCGCTCCAGCCTTTGGCGACTTTCACGCCGTTTTGGCGCATTTGCGCCCACCATTTGAACGCGCCTTCTTCACCCATGCCGCCGATGTTGGCCAAGAGGAAGGAGAGGCCGGGCGAGGATGTGGCGGGAGACGGGGTCACCAGAAGGTTTTTATATTCCGGTTTGGTCAAATCTTGCAGGGTTTGCGGCAGGGGCAGTTTTTTCTGTTCAAACCATTTTTTGTCGTAGTTGATGGCGACATAGGCGTAATCGACGGCCAGCGCATCGGGCAGGGAAGCGGTTACGGGCGCGGATTTGGGTTGGTTGGCAGCGAGGATGCCTGCGGATTTGGCTTTGCCGATGTTGGCGTTGTCCAAACCGTAAACCGCATCGGCAATCGGGTTGGCCTTGCTCAAAATCAGCTTGTTGAGCATTTCGTTGCCGCTGCCTGCCTTGATGACGGACACTTTGGCATCGTTGGCTTTTTCAAATTGCGCGATGACGGATGGGGGCAGGCTGAAGGATTTGTGTACGGCCAAACGCACTTCAGTTTGGGCGTACAGGTTTGCCGAGGCCAGTAATAGAGCCACTGCGGACAATTTCAGTTTCATTCTCTTTCCTTTGTGCGGGTAAAATACGAAATATCATAACAAAATCTGCATATCAAGGCACGATATGAATTATTCCCCCGTTTGGCTGTTTGACCTCGACAATACTTTGCACAATGCCGAAGCCGGCATTTTCTACATCATCAACCGCGCCATGACCGAATACATGGCAGGCCGTCTGAAGCTTTCCGAAGAAGCCGCCTCCCAACTGCGCCAAGATTATTGGCACCGATACGGCGCGACGCTTGCCGGTTTGCAAATCCACCATCCCGAAGTTGATATCGATGAATTTTTGCTTGAAAGTCATCCACTTAAGCAAATTTTGGTAAAGGTGGAGGGTATGGATGGAACTGATAATGTTTTAGGCCGTCTGAAAGGGCGAAAAGCCGTATTTTCCAACGGGCCTTCGTTTTATGTCCGCGCATTGGTTGAGGCGTTGGGATTGGAAGCGCATTTTGACGGCTTGTTCGGCACGGACGACTTCGGCCTGCTCTACAAACCTAATCCGCAGGCCTATCTCAACGTCTGCCGCCTGTTGGGCGTCAAACCCGAACAGTGCATTATGGTGGACGACAGCGCCGACAATCTGCACCAAGCCAAAGCCTTGGGCATGAAGACCGTTTGGTACGGCGAAAAAGCCCATCCGCTGCCATTTGTCGACGGCATAGCGAAAGATATGCAGGGCTTGCTTGAATTTTGCACAAAACTGCCGTGAAGTTTTGAAAAAACAAGTACAATACACGGTATTGCCGACATTTAAAAACAAGGACAACATCATGCGTAAACTCGCTTTAATTCTGACCGCCGCCGCCGTTTTGGCCGGTTGCTCTTGGGAAACCTATACCAATGAATCCGGCCGTACCGCCGTACGCCAAAAATATGCTACCGGCACGCCTATCGTTTATCAGGACGGTACTTATTCTAAAAACATGAATTACAACCAGTTTCGCCCTGAGCGTCGCGCCGTCCAATCCCATCAAGCGGATCATGCTGAACACGGCGAACGCGGCCAGCACTGGCAAAAACCGCAATTTGCCAACCAACAGCCAGTAACCGAATAACAATATCCCCAAGGCCGTCTGAAACGGAGTGAAAAACAATCAACACTTGTTGCCCCACTTTTCAGACGGCCTCAAACAACGACAACGGAAACCGTATCATGGCTCAGACAGCTTTAAATATCGTCATCCTTGCCGCCGGCAAAGGCACGCGCATGTACTCCAAAATGCCCAAAGTGCTGCACCGCATCGGCGGCCTTCCCATGGTTGAGCGCGTTATCGACACCGCCGCCTCCCTGAATCCCCAAAACATCTGCGTCGTCATCGGCCACGGCAAAGAGCAAGTCTTGGACACCGTCAAACGCGATGTCGTTTGGGTTGAACAAACCGAACAGCTCGGTACCGGCCACGCCGTTAAAACCGCCCTGCCGCACCTATCTGCCGAAGGCCGCACGCTGGTGTTGTACGGTGACGTTCCCCTGATTGACGCAGCCACCCTCGAAACCCTGCTCGAAGCCGCAGGCGACGAAGTCGGCCTGTTGACCGACGTGCCCAACGACCCGACAGGTTTGGGTCGCATCATCCGCGACAGCAACGGCAGCGTAACCGCCATTGTCGAAGAAAAAGACGCCGATGCCGCCCAAAAGGCCGTGAAAGAAATCAATACCGGCATTTTGGTTCTGCCCAACGCCAAACTCGAAGCTTGGTTGAACAGCCTTTCCAGCAACAATGCCCAAGGCGAATACTACCTGACCGACCTCATCGCCAAAGCCGTTGCCGACGGCATCAAAGTTCATCCCGTCCAAGTGCGTGCTTCCCATCTGGCCGCCGGCGTGAACAACAAACTCCAACTGGCCGAACTCGAGCGTATTTTCCAAACCGAACAGGCGCAAGAATTGCTCAAAGCAGGCGTAACCCTGCGCGATCCGGCACGTTTCGATTTACGAGGCCGTCTGAAACATGGACAAGATGTCGTGATTGACGTCAACGTCGTGATCGAAGGAGAAGTCGAGCTCGGCGACAACGTCGAAATCGGTGCCAACTGCGTGATTAAAAACGCCAAAATCGGTGCCAACACCAAAATCGCCCCATTCTCCCATTTTGAAGGTTGCGAAGTCGGCGAAAACAACCAAATCGGCCCATACGCCCGCCTGCGTCCGCAAGCCAAACTGGCCGACGACGTACACATCGGCAACTTCGTCGAAGTTAAAAACGCCACCATCGGCAACGGCACCAAAGCCAACCACCTCACCTACATCGGTGATGCCGAAATCGGCAGCAAAACCAACTTCGGCGCCGGCACGATTATTGCCAACTACGACGGCGTGAACAAACACAAAACCGTCATCGGCGACGAAGTGCGCATCGGTTCAAACTGTGTACTGGTTGCTCCCGTTACCCTCGGCAACAAAGTGACGACAGGCGCGGGCAGCGCGATTACCCGTAACTGCGAAGACGGCAAACTCGTTCTTGCCCGTTCACGCCAAACCGTCATCGAAGGCTGGGTGCGTCCGGAAAAAGGCGATAAGAAGTAAGGTTGATCTTTTAGTTTGTTTTCAGACGGCCTTGAGAAACAACAGACCGTCTGAAACCCAGATTTGCCGTTTCAATGAATATAAAACGGCGTTTTCCGACTGCCGCTTTCGGGAGCCGGAGCAGCAGTCATTTTCTCAAACTTTTGATACTAAGGAACTTATATGTGCGGTATCGTAGGTGCTATTCGCGCCAATCACAATGTAGTCGATTTTCTGACCGACGGTCTCAAACGCCTTGAATACCGAGGCTACGATTCGTCGGGTATTGCCGTAAACATGGACGGCAAAATCAAACGCGTCCGCCGTGTCGGCCGTGTTCAGCTGATGGAAGATGCAGCACGTGAAAATGGCGTGTTCGGCCATATCGGCATCGGCCATACCCGTTGGGCAACCCACGGCGGCGTAACCGAGCCTAACGCCCACCCCCACATTTCCGGCGGCATGATCGCGGTTGTCCACAACGGCATCATCGAAAACTTTGAAGCCGAACGCGAACGCTTGAAAGCGTTGGGTTACACCTTCGAATCGCAAACCGATACCGAAGTCATCGCCCACAGCGTCAACCACGAATACACACAAAACGGCGGCAAACTGTTTGAAGCCGTTCAAGCTGCGACTGCCCGTTTCCACGGTGCGTACGCTATCGCCGTTATCGCACAAGACAACCCTGAACAAATGGTTGTTGCGCGCATGGGCTGCCCGCTGTTGGTGGCCTTGGGCGACCAAGAAACCTTCATCGCTTCCGACGTATCCGCCGTGATCGCCTTTACCCGCCGCATCGCTTATTTGGAAGACGGTGACATCGCCCTGCTGAACGCAAACGGCATCGAAAAACTGCTCGACAAAACCGGTGCGCAAACCGAACGCGCGATTAAAGTGTCCGAATTGTCTTTGGCTTCTTTGGAGTTGGGCCCATACAGCCACTTCATGCAAAAAGAAATCCACGAACAGCCTCGCGCCATCGCCGATACTGCCGAAGTCTTCTTGGACGGCGGTTTTGAGCCTGAAAACTTCGGCGCGAATGCACGCGAAGTATTCGACGACATCCACAGCATCAAAATCCTTGCTTGCGGTACGTCCTACTATGCCGCGCTGACCGCCAAATACTGGCTCGAATCCATCGCCAAAGTGCCGACCGATGTCGAAATTGCCAGCGAATACCGCTACCGCGACGTGATTGCCGATCCGAAACAATTGGTCATCACCATTTCCCAATCCGGCGAAACTTTGGACACCATGGAAGCCCTGAAATACGCGCAATCCTTGGGACACAAACACAGCCTGTCTATTTGTAACGTGATGGAATCCGCCTTGCCGCGTGAAAGCGAGTTGGTGCTGTATACACGCGCCGGTGCAGAAATCGGCGTTGCCTCTACCAAAGCGTTCACGACCCAACTGGTAGTCCTGTTCGGCCTGGCCGTTACCTTGGGTAAACAGCGCGGTCTGGTTTCCGACGAGCAAGCGCGTGAATACGTTGAAGAATTGCGCCAACTGCCGGGCAGCGTTCAGCACGTTCTCAATCTGGAGCCGCAAATCGCCACTTGGGCGCAAAAATTCGCCAAGAAAACCAGCGCACTATTCTTGGGTCGCGGTATCCACTTCCCAATCGCCCTTGAAGGCGCGTTGAAGCTGAAAGAGATTACCTATATCCACGCCGAAGCGTACCCTGCGGGTGAGCTGAAACACGGCCCGTTGGCCTTGGTGGACGAGAATATGCCCGTTGTCGTGATTGCCCCGAACGACAGCCTGTTGGACAAAGTAAAAGCCAACATGCAGGAAGTCGGCGCACGCGGCGGCGAACTCTTTGTCTTCGCCGACCTCGACAGCAACTTCAACGCCACCGAAGGCGTGCACGTTATCCGCGCCCCACGCCACGTCGGCGTACTCTCGCCGATTGTGCACACCATCCCCGTGCAGCTCCTGTCTTACCACGCCGCCCTCGCACGCGGTACAGATGTGGACAAACCGCGCAACTTGGCTAAATCAGTAACGGTTGAATAAGTAATTGACCGGTTAAAAAAGGCCGTCTGAAACCTGAGATTTGGGTTTCAGACGGCCTTTTCATTTTAAGAATCCGATTTATTTTTCGTATTCAGAAATGTATTGTGCAACAGCAGCTTCAGGATTGCTGGCCTGAATGACTTTAGGCGCTTCTTGATAGCCACGTTTTCTCAGATTTCCTTCACGCAATTTGTTGCCTTGTAAGCCAAGTACAATGCCTACACCGAAGCCAAGTGCGCTGACAAGGCTTCCCATGGCCTGATTGTCACCGGCGATTAAATTCAAAATTATAAATACAACAAAGATTCCGATACCCAAACCCCATATTTTTTTCACGCATGCCCAGATGCCGCCAAAGAGAAATGCAGGCCAAGACCAACCTTGTTTGACAGCTTCATATTGACCTGTCGGATTTTTGAATATTTTGTAAGTTTTCATAAAATATATTCCTTTTACGATCAAAAATTGAAAAAACAAGTGATTGTATCACAATAACATAAATAATTTGGATAATTAGGAAAACAGGCCGTCTGAAAAATCTTTCAGACGGCCTGTTGTTTTAAAGCGTTTTATTCTGCGCCAACAACGACGGTGTTGAGGTCTTTGAATTTGACGCGGCGTTGCCATGCGTCGCGGACTTGTTCGACGGTCAGACTGTTAATGGCTTTGGGGTAGGCTTCCAAGTAGTCGTTGGGCAGGTCGTAGAGGCCGATCAGGCTCAGGTAGTTGAGCAGTTTGTCGTTGGAATCATAGCGCAGGGGGAAACCGCCGACAATGTTGGCTTTGGCCTGTTTTAGCTCGGCTTCGGTCGGGCCTTCGGCGATAAACTGTTCGATGACGGCTTGGGTGTCGGCCAGTGAGGCTTTGGTGTTTTTCTTTTGGGTGGAGTAGGAAACGGCAAACGTGCCTTCTTCTGTCGCCGGGGCGAGGCTGCTGTATACGCCGTAGGTGTAGCCGTGTTGGTCGCGCAAAACTTTCATGAGGCGGCTGTCGAAACCGCCGCCGCCGAGGATGTAGTTGCCGGCAATGAGGGCGTAATAGTCGGGGTCGTGGCGTTTGATGAGGGAGGTGCCGAGCAGGACTTGTGCCTGTGTGCCGGCAAAGGGGATGTCGCGGCGTTGGGCGGTTTGTTTGGGAACGGGCGGGATGGCGTGGGTTGCGGTGGCTTTGACCGGCAGGTCTTTGAGGACGCGCTCGACCAGTTGCTCTGCCTGTTTGCGGTTGAGGTCGCCGACGATGGCGACGATGGCGTTGTCTTTGCCGTAGTGGGTGCGGTGGAAGGCGCGGATGTCGTCCAGACTAACGCGTTTGAGGCTGTCAACGGTTATGTTTGCGCCGCTGCCGTAGGGATGGTTCGGGTAGATGAGCTTGGTCAGTTCGCGCGTGGCGGTGTAGTCGGGGGTGGTTTCCTGTTGTTGCAAGCCGGTAATGGATTGGATTTGACGGCGGCGGAAAACGGCTTCGTCAAAGCGCGGACGGGTCAGCGAGTGGTTGAGCAAGTTGGCAGCTTTGTCGCGGATGTCGGCTTTGCTGAGGCTGCGGAAGCCTGCGGATGCGCTTTCGGTATTACTGTCGCTGCTGATGTGCGCACCGATGTTGTCGGCTTCGGCATTGAAGGCTTCTTCGTCCAGCTCTTGGGTGCCGTCGGTCAGGAGGGCGGCGGTAAATTCGGCAACTTGGCTTTTGCCGTCCGGATTGGCGACGCTGCCTGCGCCCTTAAAGCTGACTTCAAGGTCGATGATGGGGTTTTCGTGGCGTTCGACAAGGAGGATTTGGGTGCCGTCGCGGTTGCGCCAGCGTTGGATGTCGGTGGCGGCTTGGACGCTTAAGGGCAGGAGTAGGGCAAGGGCGAACAGGGTGGGTTTCATGTTGTGGCTTTCTGTTAAGGCCGTCTGAAAGGGTATGGGCTTTCAGACGGCCTGATGTTTATCGGCGTTTGGCAGCTTTTTTGCTTGGCGCGGCGGCAGGTTTTTGCGGCTCGATGATGACGGTACTCATGCGCTCGTCGGTCAACATCCGGGCGGCGGCCTGTACTTCTTGTGCGCTGACTGCCTGTAAGCGGCGGTGGATTTCTTGTTCGTCGGTATATTGGAAACCGCGCGCTTCGAGGCGGCCCATCATAGAGGCTTGGGAAGACATGGAGTCTTTGGCGTAGATTTCGCTGACCGCTGCCTGGGTTTTGACGCGCTGCAATTCTTCTTCGGAAACGCCGTGGTCGGCAATGTCTTTGATTTCTTGGCGCAGCTGGGCAATCAGAGTATCGGTTTTCACGCCTTCGGCAGGCATAGCCATGACGCTGAACAGCGGCATTTCACGGCTGATGATGTCGTAATGCGTTCCTGCGTTCAATGCGGTTTGCTTGCCGCGCACGAGGTTTTTATCAAAACGGCTGGACGCGTTGCCTGCCAAAATATCGGAGAGGATGTCGAGGGCGAAAGGCATCGTGTCATCGAGTTTTTGGAGTTTCGGCACACGGAAGTTGATGGCAATCAGCGGCTGGTGTGTAACCGGAGAAGTGGCTTTGACCGTAACAGGCTTGCGCAAATAGGGTTCGGTATGGAGTTTGTTGCGCGGCGGCTGGGCTTTGGCCGGAATATCGCCAAAGAGTTTGGCGGCCGTCTGAAGCGTTTGTTTGGCATCGACATCGCCGACAATGACCAATACGGCATTGTTGGGCGCGTAATATTGTTTGTACCACGCGCGCAAGTCGTCGGCTTTTAGGGTGTGCAAATCTTTCATGTAGCCGATGACGGAGGCGCGCATCGACGGTTGGGTAAAGGCGGCAAGATAGGCTTGCTCCCACATTTTGCCGTCGGCCGTGTCTTCCGTGCGTTGGCGGCGTTCTTCGCGGATGACGTTCATCTCATTGAGGAATTCTTTGTCGCTGAAGTTGAGGTTGTGCATGCGGTCTGCCTCGAGCTTCAGAATCTCGGGCAGGTTGGCGGCGGCGACGTTTTCGTAATACACCGTTTCATTGCGGCTGGTGTAGGCATTGTTTTGCCCGCCCAGCTCGGATACGCGGCGGTTGAACTCGCCGGAGGGAACGTCTTTCGTGCCTTTAAACATCATGTGTTCCAAAGCGTGGCTCAAGCCGCTTTTGCCCGGTTTTTCATCCACGCTGCCGATTTTGTACCAAATCTGCGAAACGGCCACAGGCGCGCGGTGGTCTTCTTTAACGATGATTTTCAGACCGTTGGGCAGGGTTTCAGAAAGCGTCTGCGCCCATGAGGCGGCAGGCAGCGCGAAGGCAAGCATTAAAGCAATTCGGCGTAACATGGTTCAATCCGTAAAATGAAAATCAATCGCCAAAGTATAGCGGAAATCTGCAAAGATTGGCCGAATGTTTCAGACGGCCTGCGGCTTTATCTGCTGATTCACATCAAGCGCGGCCGTTGCCAATCTTTACCGTCGCGCCTCATTCGCGGATAATCCCAAACATTCCCGTTTCCAACCATCACAAAGGAATCATCATGGCATTTTTGAAACTGACCGAACAAAATGTTCAAGGCAAAACCGTTCTGATCCGCGCCGATATGAACGTCCCGTTTAAAGACGGCAACATCAGCGACGACACCCGTATCCGCGCTTCGCTCGCATCCATTAAATACTGCTTGGACAACGGCGCGTCTGTGATCGTGATGACCCACCTCGGCCGACCGACCGAAGGCGAATTCCATCCTGAAGACGATGTAGCGCCTGTTGCTGCGCATTTGGGCAAACTGTTGGGTAAAGACGTGAAAGTATTGAACGACTGGCGTGAAAACAAACCGACTTTGAACGCCGGTGATGTCGTGATGCTGCAAAACGTGCGCATCAACAAAGGTGAGAAGAAAAATGACTTGGAGCTGGGCAAAGCCTACGCTTCTTTGTGCGACGTGTTCGTCAATGACGCATTCGGTACCGCCCACCGCGCCCAGGCTTCGACTGAAGCCGTTGCCCAAGCCGCACCGGTTGCCTGCGCCGGCGTGTTGATGGCGGGCGAACTCGATGCTTTGGGCAAAGCCCTGAAACAATCAGCTCATCCGATGGTTGCCATCGTTGCCGGCAGCAAAGTGTCTACCAAACTGACCATCCTCGAATCTTTGGCTGACAAAGTCGACCAACTCATCGTCGGCGGCGGCATTGCCAATACCTTCCTGTTGGCAGAAGGCAAAGCCATCGGCAAATCTTTGGCCGAACACGATTTGGTGGAAGAATCCAAAAAAATTATGGCGAAAATGGCGGCCAAAGGCGGCTCTGTTCCGCTGCCGACCGATGTAGTTGTCGCTAAAGCCTTCGCCGCCGATGCCGAAGCTGTGGTGAAAGACATTGCCGACGTTGCCGAAGACGACATGATTTTGGACATCGGCCCGAAATCTGCTGCTGCTTTGGCCGATTTGCTCAAAGCTGCCGGTACGGTCGTATGGAACGGCCCGGTCGGCGTGTTTGAATTTGACCAATTTGCCGGCGGTACCAAAGTATTGGCCGAAGCGATTGCCCAAAGCGATGCGTTCTCGATTGCCGGCGGCGGCGATACTTTGGCGGCGATTGCCAAATTCGGCGTAACCGATCAAATCAGCTACATCTCTACCGGCGGCGGCGCGTTCCTTGAGTTCTTGGAAGGCAAAGAGTTGCCTGCCGTTGCTGCTTTGGAAAAACGCGGCGCGTAATCGGTTTTAATCTCGATGGCTGAATAAAGGCCGTCTGAAATCTGGAAATCAGGTTTCAGACGGCCTTTATTTTGTTGAAATGTATTATCGGTTTAGGCGGTTTGCGTATCCGACTGTCTGTGCAATGCCTGATAACACGGTGCAAGCTGGCGGATGATGAGGTCGAGCTGGTGTTTGAGGATTTGGTTTTGTTGGGATTGCTCTTTGTCGGTCTGTTCCAAATCGGCAAACTCCTGTCGGATGGCTTCGATGCTTGCATCGAAGGTGGCCGGTTCGGTCTGCGGCATTTGTTTGAGGAGTTCGGCGATGTGGTGGGTCAGGCGGGCATATGGGGCGAAGGTATCGCTGCCGTCGTGATGAACTTGGTCGCGGTATGCGCCGAGCGCGGAAATGTGGCCGGTCAGCGCATAGCTGGTTTTGAGCAGGGTAAAACCGTCTTGCAGGCGGTCTTGGTATTTTTTCGGGTTGCTGCTCATGTCGGACAGGGTGCTGCTGAGGGCGGCGGTGCTTTCATGGGCTTGGCGGCGGGTAAGGCGGTAGTCGACATCGTCGCGGCTGCCGTTTTGCAGCTGGTCGAGGATGGCGTCGAGATAGCGACCGTTGGCAGTGATGGTCTGGGAGGCGGTGTGGCTGAGGGTGAGGTAACGCCAATCGGGCCAGAGGTAGGTGGCGGCGGCCCATGCGATAACGGAACCGACGATGGTGTCGATGATGCGGATGGGCATGGCGTGGTACACGTCCAAACCGGCAAGCGAAAGGCTGGTCAGGGCTTGGATGGTGATGAAGAAGGTGGAGAAGCTGTATTTGTAGCTTCGGGTCATGAAAAACAGAGTGGTGCTGGCGATAACAATCCAGAGCTTGGTTTCAACGGACGGGGTGAAGTAGGGGACGAGCGAACCGACAATTACGCCGAGAATCGTGCCTGCGATACGTTGGTACACGCGGCTTTTGGTGGCGGTGTAGTTGGGCTGGCAGACGAAAAGGGCGGTCAGCAGAATCCAGTAGCCGAGGTTGAGATGGAGGATTTCGACAATGATGCAGGCCGCGGCCACGACGATGGAGAGGCGGGTGGCATGGCGGAAGACGCCGGATTCGAAATTGAGCTGGCTGAGGACGGTTTCGCCGATATTGCGGAACTTGGTGTTTTCAAGGGCGGCGATGCGGGTGTCGGCGTTGTCGTTTTCGGCAAGGGACGCATCGTTTTGCAGTTGCCGCAGTTGGTAATCGACGCTGCTGAGGTTGTCGAGCAGGCGGCGGATATTGTGAAGGTTGGCATTGTCGGCATGGGTCTCGGCAAAATGGCTGAGGGATTGGCGGCAGCCTTCCATGGCGCGGCCGAGGCGTTTGCTGTATGCGTAGGGTTTGTTGTTGCGCAGGGAGGCGGCAACGTTGCGGCACGCCTGGCCTTGCATTTCGAGCAGGCGGCGGATGCGGAAGATGAGGTCGGTATTTTTGAGCTGCTCGGCCATTTCGCTGTAATCGACGTGGGCGGAGCTGATGCGTTCGTGCATGTCTTGCGCGCAGAGGTAGTAGCGCAGCATTTTGGCGGTACGCGGATGGCGGTGTTGGCCGCGCAATCGGTAGAAAAGTGCGCCGCGGCATTGGTTGAAGGCAGTAATCACGCCGGTGTTGCTCATGGCCAAGTCGATTTGGCGGTTGCCCAACCATGCGGCTTCGTCGGGATCGAAAAAGTCGGCTTTGGCATCGAAGTAGTTGCTGAGTGCGTCGTAGGCGTTGGCAACGGTTTCTTGGACAGGGCGGTGGGGCAGGATGATTTGGAAGATCAGGGTGTTGACGCTGTATAGAACAGTGCCCAACAGAATCATGACGGGGTTGGTCAGCCAGTAGGTCTCGGGTGTGTAGGTCAGCGTGGTGTAGGTGGCGACGGCGAGCGCACCGAAAGCGAAGGTGCGGTATTTGAGGCCGATGGTGCCGAGGATGGTAAAGCCGAAAGTCATCAGGGTCATGGCCAAGATGAAGGGGACGCCTGTGCCGATGGTGCTTTGGGCAAGCAATGAGGAGAGGGTAAACAGGGCAACGGTGATGACGATGTTTTTCAGACGGCCTGTGAGGCGGTTGTCCAAATCGACTAAACCGCCGGCAATAATGCCGAGTACGAAGGGCATGACGAGCTTGGGCGTGTTGAAGTGCCAAACGAGGGTGGCGGCGATGAATACGCTGGCGAAGACGGGCAGGGAGGCAATGATCAGAGGTTTGAGCGGCGGAGTGTTCATGATGGTGTTGTTTATTATTCGTTATGAGGTGAATGATTGGATTTTAACAGGATTTTCAGTCGGTTTCAGAATGCTTTAAATGAGATAAGGCCGTCTGAACGGATACGGGAAAATACTTGATTTCGTTTCCACATCCGTTCAGACGGCCTTGTTTGGCTTGCGCCATCAGGTCATCAGGTTGAGGTCGCTGATGCGGTCGTAGAGACGCTCGGTATTGTTGCCCTCGTCGTGCATTTGAATGCGCAGGCGCAAATCGTTGGCGGAAACTGCTTGGCGCAGGGCTTCGCTGAGTTCGATTTGGCCTTGTGCGTAGAGGTTGAAGAGGTTTTGGTCGAACGTCTGCATGCCGTTGCTGCCGGAGCGTGCCATCAGGTCACGGATTTCCAGCAATTCGCCTTTGAAAATCAAGTCCTGCATGGCCGGAGTATTGAGCAGGAGGTCGGTAACGGCCGTGCGTTGGCGGTTTTTCTTGATGGTGAGGCGTTGGCCGATGATACCGACGAGGTTTAACGCCAAATCCATCAAAACCTGTTGGCGTCGGTCTTCCGGATAGAAGTTGATGATACGCTCGATGGTTTGGGAGGCCGTGCTGGCATGGATGGTGAAAACGCACAGATGGCCGGTTTGAGCCAGTTGGAGGGCGTATTCCATGCTTTCTTCGCTGCGGACTTCGCCGATACAGACGACATCGGGTGCTTGACGCATGGCGCTTTGAACGGCGGTTTTCCAGTTGTCGGTATCGATGCCGATTTCGCGCTGGGTGAAGATGCTGCGGCAAGGTTTGTAGATAAACTCGATGGGGTCTTCGATGGTAACGATATGGCCGGGCAGCTTTTGGTTGCGGTAGTTGAGCATGGAGGCCATGGTGGTGGACTTACCCGAACCGGTCGGGCCGGCGAGGATCAGCAGGCCGCGCGGAGCGAGTGCAAGCTCTTGGAGCTTTTCGGGCAAGCCGAGGGTCTTCATTTCGGGAATGTCTTGGCTGACGCGGCGCAATACCATGCCGACGCGGCCTTGCTCGTGGTAGGCGTTGACGCGGTAGCGCGTGTTGCTGCGCGATTGGACGGAATAGTTGATTTCCCAGTCGCGATTGAAGGCTTCGAGCTGGTCGGGGTTCATGGTGGACTCGGCGATGGCGGCGGTGTCTGCGCCGGTCAGCGCTTTGTGGGGCATGGGCGTGAGGGTGCCGCCGACTTTGATGGCAGGGGGAAAGCCTGCGCTGATGAAGATGTCGGACGCGTTGCGTTTTTCGGCCTCTTCACACATACGGTCGAGCAGGGGGTGAAGATGCGTGCCGATTTCGGCCGGGGTCGGGATGTGCGGTGCTTGGTTTTTTTGTGAGTAGGCTTGCACCATTTCGCTTAACAGGTCGTGCAGAGGGGCGAGGTCGCTCATGATGATTCTCTTTAAAACGGGTATTCGGTCAGGCTGAAAGGCCGTCTGAAAACGGGATGATGGGGTTCAGACGGCCTGAATATGGTTTAGAAAACAGAGAGGTTTTCGATGTTTTGCGCTTTGCTGCGTGCCAGCTCGGGGCTGATGGTGCCTTGGCGGACAAGGGTTTGCAGGGCTTGATCGAGGGTTTGCATACCGTGGGCCTGACCGGTTTGGAGGACGGCGTTGATTTGGGCGATTTTATTCTCGCGGATGAGGTTGCGTACGGCCGGTGTGGAAATTAGGATTTCGTGTGCGGCGACGCGGCCGTTGCCGTCGCGGGTTTTCAGCAGGGTTTGGGAAATAATGGCGCGCAAGGATTCGGACAACATGGAGCGCACGATTTCTTTTTCGCCTGCAGGGAATACGTCGACAATACGGTCGATGGTTTTGGCGGCGCCGGTCGTGTGCAGCGTGCCGAAAACCAAGTGGCCGGTTTCGGCGGCGGTCAGGGCGAGGGAGATGGTTTCAGGGTCGCGCATCTCACCGATCAAAATCACGTCGGGGTCTTCGCGCAGTGCGGAACGCAGGGCGTTGGTGAAGCTGTGGGTGTGTTGATGCAGCTCGCGCTGGTTGATGAGCGCCTTTTTGCTTTGGTGGACGAACTCAATCGGGTCTTCGATGGTCAGAATGTGGGCCGGTTGGGTTTCGTTGATGTAGTTGACCATCGCCGCCAGCGTGGTGGATTTACCCGAACCGGTCGGGCCGGTTACCAAGACCAAACCGCGTGGATTTTCGGCAATTTTTTGGAAAATGCGCGGCGCACGCAATTCTTCCAGCGTTAGGACGGTGCTCGGAATGGTACGGAATACGGCGGCCGGGCCGCGTTCGGTCATAAAGGCGTTGACGCGGAAACGGGCAACATTGGGCAGCTCAAATGAGAAATCGACTTCAAAATCCTGTTGGTAGAGCTTGCGCTGGTGGTCGTTCATGACCGAGGTAATCATGGTACCGACTTCTTCCGAACTCATCTCGGGCAGGTTGATGCGGCGGATGTCGCCGTGTACGCGTATCATGGGGGAAATGCCCGAACTTAAATGGAGGTCGGAGGCTTTGTTTTTCACGCCGAACGCGAGTAAGTCGGTAATCTGCATAATGTGGCCTTGTTTTGGTTTAGAATAATAAAATCGCTTTATTTTAAATAGATAAACCCGTTCGACCAAGTAAAATTTTCAAAATGCCGAGTGATGAACGGGTTAAAGGAGAAAACCATGTCGGTATTGCAACAAAACTATCGGGACGTATGCCGGGCGGTTGAACAGGCGGCTGAGGCTGCCGGACGGCCTGCGGAAGCGGTGAAGCTGGTAGCGGTCAGCAAGACCTTTCCGGCAGACGATATCCGCGCAGTATATGCGGCCGGTCAGCGCGATTTTGGCGAGAACTATATTCAGGAATGGTTTGAGAAAACGGAAACGCTGGCCGATTTGCCGGATATTGTTTGGCACGTTATCGGCGATGTGCAGTCCAATAAAACCAAATTTGTGGCCGAACGCGCACATTGGGTGCATACGATAGGCCGTCTGAAAACGGCGCGGCGCTTGAGCGAACAAAGGTCGTCTGAAATGCCGCCGTTGCAGGTGTGCATTGAAGTGAACATTGCCGCAGAGGAGGCGAAACACGGCGTAGCGCCCGCAGAAGCGATTGCGCTGGCCCTTGAAGTGGCCAAGTTGCCGAATATTAAAGTGCGCGGATTGATGTGTGTGGCCAAGGCCGACAGCAGCGACGATGAGTTACGCAGCCAGTTTCATACCATGCAGCGGCTGTTGGCTGAGTTGAATGCGGCAGGCGTCGAAGCAGATGTTTTGTCTATGGGTATGTCCGGAGATATGCCAATCGCGGTAGAATGCGGCGCAACCCACGTCCGCATCGGCAGCGCGATTTTCGGTAAGCGGCATTATCCTCAATAAAAGTAATAGGCCGTCTGAACAGGGTAGACAGCAGTTTCAGACGGCCTGATCGATATCACAAAGGAGTGACATATATATGAATATCTATTTTCTCGGCGGCGGCAATATGGCGACTGCCATTGCAGGCGGTTTGGTCAAACAAGACGGTTATCGTGTTCACATTGTCGAATGCGGCGCCGAAAGACGAGCGCAACTGGAGCAAGAATTGGGCGTAGCCACTTCTGAAAACCTGCCAGAATTGAGTGCGGACGATGTCCTCATTCTCGCCGTCAAACCGCAAGACATGCAGGCAGCCTGTCAAAACATCCGTTTGAATGGTGCGCTGGTGTTGTCCGTAGCGGCAGGTTTGTCCATCGATACCCTCAGCCATTATCTGGACGGTACACGCCGTATCGTGCGCATCATGCCCAATACGCCGGCCAAAATCGGTTTGGGCGTATCCGGTATGTTTGCCGATGCAGGCGTTTCAGAAGCCGACCGCACAGCCGCAGACGGCATCATGCGCTCTGTCGGCACAACCGTTTGGCTGAACGAGGAAGAGCAACTCCACAATATTACCGGCATCAGCGGCAGCGGCCCCGCCTATGTTTTCTATCTGTTGGGCGCGCTCCAAAATGCGGCTTTGGCACAAGGTTTCAACGAACAAGATGCACGCGAACTGAGCCTCGCTACATTTAAAGGCGCAGTGGCTTTGGCCGAACAAACCGGCGAAGCATTCGCACAATTACAGCAAAACGTGACTTCCAAAGGCGGCACGACACACGAAGCCATCGAAACCTTCAAAGCACGTCACGTTGCCGAAGCCATCGAACAGGGCGTAGAAGCTTGCGTTAAACGTTCGCAAGAAATGGCACAACAATATAAGGCCGTCTGAACATGCGTGGCGACTTGCTCTTATTATTGGCAGACGCTATTGCCATCCTGTGTATCACACGCTTTTTGCTCCGATACGCAGGATTGGCAGCAGAACATCCCCTGCTCAAATTCAGCATACAGGCAACAGGTTGGCTGACCAAACCTTGGCAAAAAGCATTTCCATCCGGCGCGAAAACCGATTGGTACTGCCTGCCTTCAGGTTTTCTGGTGTACTACCTTGCCTGTACCGCCATTATTTTCATCTCGCCGGCGCTATCCATCAGCAATAAGCTGATTTTGGCAAACTTCTGGTTTGCCGCACTCCATATGCTGAAGGCCGCAGCTTATACATTACTTATTGGTCTGATTATTAGAATGGTGTCCAGTATACAGGGCCGGTATTCGCCGTTGACTTATGCCATCGAACGAATCTTGCAGCCATTGCTCAAACCGTTTTCCTTCTTACGCGCAGGACGATACGATTTTTCAGGCAGTTTGTTGGCACTCTTATTATGGTTGTGGCTGACCCGATGGTTTCCCCAACTTATCCAGCAAACCAACCTGTGGTTGCTTCAATAGGCCGTCTGAAAGCGCAGCAGGTATTAACGACCAAAAATACAACGTCCTAAAAAGTGCTTTAATACATTTAGGTGTAAGGTAGTGCAAAAAAGTGCAAATCGAAATATAAAGAACAAATGAATAGGTAAAACATGATATGATTCGCCCAATTTCCAAAACGGAAATTCAAGAAAACCCAATAAAAGCAAACCCGTAGCATCCAAATCATTAACAACAAACCGAAAGCAGACACCATGGCAAAGCTGACAGAACAAGATATTTTAAACTGGGATGGTCCTGAAGAGGACTACATGAACAGCGACCAATTGGCCTTCTTCCGCGAACTACTGGTTAAAATGCAAGAAGAACTGATTGAAAATGCAAACACCACTACTGGCCATCTTCAAGAGCACGAATCCGCTCCCGATCCTGCCGATAGAGCTACTCAAGAAGAAGAATACGCTTTAGAACTGCGCACCCGCGATCGCGAGCGTAAACTTCTCAATAAAGTGCAAGCGACTCTCCGCAGTATTGACGAAGGCGATTACGGTTTCTGTGCCGATACCGGCGAACCCATCGGCCTCAAACGCCTGCTGGCACGTCCGACTGCGACATTGTCCGTAGAAGCGCAAGAGCGACGCGAACGAATGAAAAAACAGTTCGCCGACTAAGAATATAGATATAGAAGCCTCAAAAGGCCGTCTGAAAGAGCATTTCAGACG
>NZ_KV835824.1:0-1535 GCF_001838135.1 Neisseria sp. HMSC078H04 | reverse complement strand
GCTGCGTTGTCCGTCGGCATCGATGCGGTAGATAAGTTCCCGGTTTTCGTCGAAACCGTACACTTCCGTCCGTCCTAATGCGTCGGTAACGACGGTATGGTCTTTGCGGTAGTCGAACGTCCATTCTTCGCCGAGGTTGTTGCTGCTCTTGAGCACTTTGCCGTCGGTGTCGTAACGGTCGTATTCGTAACGGGATACCAGTCCGTCGGGCTGGCTGTGTTCGACCATGATGTGGTTGCGGTAGGCGAAACCGCGCAGTTTTTTGCCGTCGCGTCCGTAAACAGCGGTCAAATCGCCGTAGCCGTCGTAGTCGTAGCAATTTGGCAGAGGTCGTCTGAAAATTGCTGGCTTTCAGACGACCTCTATGTTAACTGTTAATAAGATTGTTAAAGAACAAATGGTTCAGACGACCTCAAAGAAAATAGTGAGGTCGTCTGAAAAACAGAAACCGCGCGCGTGCGTACCGTTCACACTCTACATCGGAATTGGAGGTTTCATTGGCTACAGCTTGCTAATCGCTTAAAAATTAAACATATTAAGCATTATAATTTAGATAATCTTTAATAAAATATTCAAAGCTATTCCAATGTTTGCTGAATTGTTTATTTTCTATGAACTTTTGAATATTAGGAGCCTCTACAAAAAAAACCTCGTCGGTATTTTTATCATATAAGATATAATCATCTAACTCATTATTTAATAACGAAAAATAATTATCAGGTAATCCAATATTTTTTCTCAAAATTTCTGTTTGGCTACTTGAAAAATCCTCTAAGTCCATTGCCAAATCAACCAAATATCCAATTTTTCCATAAATTTCATCACTATATGTTGACCAAAATTCAACAAAGTCATGATTTATTTTTCCAAACCCTAATCTTTTGAATAATTCACGATATTTATTTTGATTTTCTGGCAATATCCTACCAAATTCATCATCAAGATATTCTTTAAAATTAGTATCTAACATAACAAACCTCTTTGATATAAATATAAGTAAATTGACCTTAACATTTTCCAGCTTTTCTTCTGCGTCTTTTTTCTGCTTTCGCCCTATCTTTCCAATATTGCTTTCTATCCTTATCAAACGCATTTCTATCTACTGGGAAATATGGATGCTTACCGCTTCCATCAACTTTATAAGGATGCAAGGCATTTGTTCTATCATATTTACTATGCGTTGTTTTCGTCAATTCAAACAAAGCACCCCTAGCATCTTGTTTTGAGTGATGTAGATTGATAGATTTACCATCAGCCCCCAAAGGAGCTAACCCTTTAGATGCACGTTGTAAATTTGTCCTCCCTTTATTATCAACCATATCCCAATCTATTGCCTGTTGAAATACCGTATACGTTTGACCTGTTCCTTTAGATGGAGCTTGCCATGTAGTACGGGTGAATCTATTCAACCCTAAAATATCAATCCACGTTTGCGCATTGGGTGCAAACCAATAAAGATTATCCCCTCCTAATAACCCAATCGGATCCTGATTCACAAACCGTCCCGCCTCAGGCTCGTAATACCGCATCAGGTT
>NZ_KV835823.1:0-205 GCF_001838135.1 Neisseria sp. HMSC078H04 | reverse complement strand
CCCGCCACCACTACGACGCAGCGGGCAACCCCGTCCGTACCGACTATCCCGACGGCAGTCACGAAACCTTCGAATACGACCGCCTCAACCGTCTGACCGCCTACATCGATGGACTCGGTGCCAAAACCGCCTACGAACTCGCAGTGGACGGACTGCCGCTCAAACGCACCAACGCGCTGGGCCATACCTTCGCCTACGCCTACGA
>NZ_KV835822.1:313601-352061 GCF_001838135.1 Neisseria sp. HMSC078H04 | reverse complement strand
GAGGCGGGCGGTTTCTGTATCAGGATGAGCGGCCAGGCTAAGGGCATCCTGGAGGGTAAGTTTACTTTGAAGGCGGTGGCACTGGACAGGGAGGCGGAGCCTAGGGTATTACGCTTGAACGAGTCGCTGACGGCGGTGGTGTGCGGGAAGATGAAGGGGAAGGGCAGCTGTACGGACGGTGAGGAGATATTTAGGGGCAATGATGCGGAGTGTAAGCCTTTTATGGGGTGACAATAGGGTGGAAAGGAGATAAGAGAGTAAAAAGGACGTACACAGGCACGTCCTGGGAGAGGGTAGTTTAATTGTCCAGCTAACACAACCAACCTCAGTTAGCTAAGGAAGGAGAAGAAATATTTAGTCTTATCAGATTGGCACACTATCAATTTTCAGACGGCCCTTTGTTATAATCTTCTCTTTTCCTGAACATAAAACAGGCCGTCTTATGGAAGTCATCCAATACCCCAATTCTCCGTTTAAACTCCACCAGCCCTTCCCACCTGCCGGCGACCAGCCCACTGCCATTGCCGGCCTGCTCGAAGGGCTTTCAGACGGCCTTGCCTACCAAACCCTGCTCGGCGTAACCGGTTCGGGCAAAACCTACACCATGGCGAACGTCATCGCGCAAAGCGGCCGCCCCGCTATCATCATGGCGCACAACAAAACCCTTGCCGCCCAGCTTTATGCCGAAATGCGCGAGTTTTTCCCCGAAAATGCGGTGGAATATTTTGTCTCCTACTACGACTATTACCAGCCCGAAGCCTATGTGCCCAGTCGCGACTTGTTCATCGAAAAAGACAGCGCGATCAACGAACACATCGAACAAATGCGCCTTTCCGCCACCAAAAACCTGATGACGCGCGACGACGTGATTATCGTCGCCACCGTGTCCGCCATTTACGGTATCGGCGACCCGACCGAGTATCAACAAATGGTGTTGTCCGTCAAAGAAGGCGATACCATCGAGCAGCGCGACATCATCGCTACCCTCGTTTCCATGCAGTACGAACGCGGCGATTTGGACTTCAAACGCGGCAGCTTCCGCGTGCGCGGCGATGTGATTGACGTGTACCCCGCCGAAAGCTCCGAAAATGCCCTGCGCATCAGCTTGTTTGACGACGAAATCGACCGCCTCGATATGTTCGACCCGCTTTCAGGCAGCCTTATCCAGCGCGTCGGCCGCTACACCGTCTTCCCATCCAGCCACTACGTTACCCCGCGCGACACCGTCTTGCGCGCCTGCGAGTCCATCAAAGAAGAACTGCGCGAACGCATCGAATTTTTCGCCCGCGAACAACGTCCCGTCGAACAACAACGCATCGAACAACGCACCCGCTTCGACCTCGAAATGCTCTACGAAATGGGCTTCTGCAAAGGCATCGAAAACTACTCCCGCCATTTCTCCGGCAAAAAAGAAGGCGAACCGCCGCCCACGCTGATGGACTACCTGCCCGACAACGCCATCATGTTCATCGACGAAAGCCACGTTACCGTAACCCAAATCGGCGGCATGTACAAAGGCGACGCATCGCGCAAACAAAACCTCGTGGATTACGGCTTCCGCCTGCCTTCCGCTCGCGACAACCGCCCGCTCAAATTCCACGAATTTGAAAAAGTTATGCCGCAAACCATCTTTGTCTCCGCCACCCCCGCCAAATACGAAGAAGAACACGCCGGACAAGTGGTCGAACAAGTCGTCCGCCCCACAGGGCTGGTCGACCCCAAAATCATCATCCGCCCCGTCGCCACTCAAGTCGATGACTTGATGAGCGAAATCAACGACCGCATCCAAAAAGGCGAACGCGTTCTCGTTACCACCCTCACCAAACGCATGGCGGAGCAACTCACCGACTATTACAGCGAACTCGGTATCAAAGTGCGCTACCTGCACAGCGACATCGACACCGTAGAGCGCGTTGAAATCATTAGAGATTTACGACTTGGCCTGTTTGACGTACTGGTCGGCATCAACCTCTTGCGCGAAGGTCTCGACATCCCCGAAGTCTCCCTAGTCGCCATACTCGACGCCGACAAAGAAGGCTTCCTACGCTCCCACCGCAGCCTGATTCAAACCATAGGCCGCGCCGCGCGTAACGTGAACGGCGTTGCCATCCTGTACGCCGACAAAATCACCGACTCCATGAAAGCCGCCATCGACGAAACCGAACGCCGCCGCGAAAAACAAATCAAGTTCAACGAAGAACACGGCATCGTACCACAGCAGATTAAAAAACAAGTCAAAGACATCATCGACGGCGTGTACCACGAAGAAGACGGTGGCAAAGGCCGTCTGAAAGGCAAAAACAAGGTCAAAGTCGGCGAGATTCACAACGAAGAAGACGCGATTAAAGAAATTGCCAAACTGGAAAAAGCCATGCAACAGGCGGCTAGGGATTTGCAGTTTGAAGAGGCGGCTGTGTTAAGGGATAGGATTCGGGGGATTAAAGAGAATTTGTTGTTTTCTTAATAAAATCTAAGTATTAAACTATGTAATTATTCAATAATTTCTTTATATCTTTGTATAATGTTATAGTTTAAATAATTTAATTATAGGTTTGGATTATGGATAAGATTCTCAAATTTTTGGAGGTTTTGGGTATAATTTCTGCGATTGCAGTTGGAGGATATCAATCATACATGACTCGACAATCTACAAATGCAGATATTATTGGGCAAAGCCCATATGTAGTAATAAATACAACGAGTGATAATGCTACAAAATCATTTGGAATTTATGTAAAAAATTCAGGGGCTGGGGTCGCAATAATAAAATCTATAAAGATTAATGATGAAGTAAATCAAAATTTGACACTTAAGAAATGGGGAGAGATTTTGAAATCAGTTGGCATGACCGAAGAAGAGATTAATTGTTTTGCATACTCAAATCCTAAAGTTGGATTGCCTTTAACAAGTAATAATGGCATAGGGTTAGTTTACGTTAAAAGTAATTTAACTGAAAATTTTAACTGTACTAACGATCAACTATTAGCGAAGCTGGAAAAAAATCTGCATGTTGAAATTACATACAGCTCTCGACTTCCTGACTCCTCTACAGAATCTGCAATACGAGCAAAGTTATGGGAGTAATTACAATCCAATAAGCGTAGCAAGCGTAGGTTGGGTCAAGACCCAACAAAACTGTTAAATTTCACAAAATGTTGGGTTTGCAACCCAACCTACATTTTGCTCAATTACCATATAATAAAAAGGTCGTCTGAAACCGATTTAACGTTTTCAGACGACCTTTGTTTCATTCCAAACAACAAATATAATCGCTCAAAGACTGGTTTCTTCCTGTTGGTTCAATACCCAACAAAATCCATTTTAAAAAGCCCCCTCCCATCATGACCTATCCGCAAGCCCTGCAACAACTTCAATACTGGCTGACAAACAACCAAGCATCTCACGCAAATCACCTAAATTTCAATGCACATCCCCTTTCAACCGATGAATTGCAGGCGATACGCGAATATACGCAAAACAAGCTGCCTGAAAGCTATTATTTATTTTTACAGCGATGCGGCGCGGGGGATTTTTTCTATTCGTGGTACACCAGTGTGATAGATCAAACCGTATCGCAAACGCCAAAAATAGAAATCTACAATCTCGTCCAACTGCAAGAACAAAATCTCTATTACCAACAACTATTGCGCGAAGAACTTAACGACCTACCGCCTGACGAACACCCCGACATAGGCGAAATCTTTATCATCGGAGCGCATCACAGCATGGGAGATTGGTTCGGCTTTGACCTATCCCGTGCCGAACCCAACTTCGATATTTTTATCCACGATGCCGCTAACCCCGCCACCTATGCCGAAGAAGCCGAATGGCGGCGATTTGAAGACTGGATCATTCGTTGCGTGGAAAGCGAGGGCGAAGATACACTCTAACTGGCGTATAGTGGATTAAATTTAAATCAGGACAAGGCGACGAAGCCGCAGACAGTACAAATAGTACGGCAAGCAAGCGTAGGCTGGGTCAAGACCCAACAAAACTGTTAAATTTCACAAAATGTTGGGTTTGCAACCCAACCTACATTTTGCTCAATTACCATATAATAAAAAGGTCGTCTGAAACCGATTTAACGTTTTCAGACGGCCTTATTGTTTATATTGCTTCAAAACCTAACAGTCAAACTCGGCGATTACCGGTGCGTGATCGCTGGGGCGTTCTTGGGCGCGGGTTTCTAGGTCAACGGTGACGTCGGTAAGGGTGGCGGCGAGTTCGGGGCTGGTGAGGATGTGGTCGATGCGCAGGCCGAGTTTGCGTTGGAACATGGCGCCACGGTAGTCGAACCATGTGTAGAACGCGCCTTCGGGGTGGATTTTGCGCAGGCTGTCGGTCAGGCCGAGGTCGAGCAGGTTTTTAAACCATTGTCTTTCGATGGAGGAGCAATGGATTTTTTCGTGCCATTTTTCGGGGTCGTAGCAGTCGGCATCGGCCGGGGCGATGTTGAAGTCGCCGAGCAGGACGAGTTTGGGGTGTGCGGCCATTTCTGCGCGGACGAACTCGGTCAATGCGGCAAACCATTGTTCTTTGTATTGGAATTTTGGACTGTCCAGTGCTTCGCCGTTGACGCAATAGACGTTGATGACGCGTACGCCGTTGATGGTGGCGGCGATGACGCGACGTTGCGGGTCATCGGGGAGGGCGGGTAGGCCGCAATGTACGTCTTGCGGCTCGTGGCGGCTGATGATGGCGACGCCGTTGTAGGTTTTTTGGCCGCTCCAGACGCAGTGCCAGCCCATCATTTGCAGGGCGGCAGTAGGGAATTTGTCTTGGTCGAGTTTGAGTTCTTGTAAGGCGAGTATGTCGGCTTGGTGGTCGGCCAGCCAGTTTTGTACTTGGGGCAGGCGGACGTTGAGGGAATTGACGTTCCAAGTGGCGATTTTCATGATGTTTCCGTGTGTGCTGTTGGGTGGGAAGGCGGTGGATTGCGCCTGTGGGCATGGGCGGTATTGTAGCGGATTGGTTTATTTTTCGATATGGGCTGAAAGTGGCAGGCCGTCTGAAAGCTGATGTTTCAGACGGCCTTGATGTTGTGATGTGAAATAATTTGTTTATTCGGCTTGGTCTTTGAGCGTGCGCAGGGTATTGAGGATGGTGGTGGCTTCTTCGGAGATGAGGCGGTATTCGATGATGCGGTGGTAGCGCGTGAAATCGATGATGCCTTCGGTGCGCAGGCGTGCGAGGTGGTTGGCGATGCCGGTCGGGGAAGAGTCGAGTGCCTGTGCCAGTTCGGTAATGCTGCGGTCGCCGTCAAGCAGCAGAAAAAGAATGGCCATACGTTCGGGATTGGCAATCAGTTTGAGAATGGTAGAGAGACGCTTGATTTCCATATTATTGTTCCTTTTGTCTGTTATATGAACGCTTGATTTAGGTTAAATTTGGATGATTGTAGTTTTTATTAAGATTAACCTTATAATTCAAACTCTTACCTTGAAGTGTACACGGTTTTGTAAAATTTGAGGGCATTGTTTTGCAATTTTTTTGTTCATTTTCGATATTTTGCTTCGGTTGCGAAAATGGATTGGAAAGAGACGAAAAGGCCGTCTGAAATGTTCCGTTGCAGATGATTTTGCTGACGGATGTTTCAGACGGCCTTTGATTTGGCTTTAAGTTATTTTTTCTTTTATGTTTGTTTGGAATCAGCCGATTGATTGTTTTTAAACAAACAACTAGGTTTTATGATTCTATGCTGAGTGATACACGCTAAGGGTTTGCCAGCCGCTTGGACGTGTTGTCGAAATGCGACTACTTTTTCTTCCAGCCTGCGGTCATGGCGAAGGTGATGGGGTCGTAGTATTTCGGCAGCTTGGACGGAATGCCGACATCGTTACGGTACACGACGCGATAGCGGTCGGCGAACCAGTTTGGAACGATGGTGTATTGGTGGCGTATCAGTCGGTCGAGTGCGCGCGAGGTGGTTTGCAGCTCTTGGCGGTTGGTAAAGCTGTTGAAATGGGTCAGCAGTTTTTCGACCGCAGGATGACAGACGCCAGATAGATTGCGGCTGCCTTCGGTTTTGGCGGCGGCGCAGCTGAAGTAGTCGTATTGCTCGTTGCCGGGACTTTCGCTGTTGCCGTAGTAGCCGGTGGTTACGTCAAAATCGAAGTCGTTCATGCGTTTTTGGTACACGGCGGAATCGGCGGTGCGCACGTTCATGGTAATGCCGATTTTGGCAAGGTCGCGCTGCCATTTGGCGGTAATGCGTTCGTAGTTTTTGCTTGGAGCGAGGAATTCAAAGGTCAGCGGTTTGCCTTGTTTGTCGACTGCTTTGCCGTTTTTGTATTGATAGCCGCCTTTTTCAAGCAGGGCGCGTGCTTTGAGCAGGTTTGGGCGCACGCCTAGTTTGGGGTCGGTAACCGGCGGCATAGGGACGTCTTGATCCAATACGCCGTCGGGCAGCTTGGTGCCCAATGATTTGAGCAAGGCGGTTTCCGCGCTGTCAGGCTTGCCGGTTGCGGCCATGGTGCTGTTGGTGAAGAAGCTGTCGGTGCGGCGGTATGCGCCGTAGAAGATGCGGCTGTTGACGCTTTCGTAGTCGAAGCTTTCAATCAAGGCGCGGCGGACGTAAATATTGTCCAAGGGCTTGTGGCGCATATTGATGACGAAGCCTTGCATGCCGGCTGTGCTGTTTTGTACCCATTCGTGTTTGGACAGATTGCGTTTTTTGAGGACTTCGTCGGAGTAGGCGCGCGCCCAGTTGCGGGCGACGTTTTCTTGTACGAAGTCATATTGGCCGCCTTTCAGTCCTTCGATGCGGACAACTTCGTCTTTGACGTATTTGATGCGGATGTGGTCGTAGTTGTAGCGGCCTTTGCGCACGGGCAGGTTTTGCGCCCAGTAGTTTTTGTCGCGGACAAACTCGCTGATGCGGCCGTTTTCGGCTTTGGCAAAACGGTAGGGGCCGGAGCCGATGGGCAGGCTGTTGGGCGCGGCGGCCAAGCCTTTGGGATAGCTTTTATGCGAGAAGACGGGCAGGCTGCCGAGAATCATGTGCAATTCTGAGTTGCGCTGCTTGAAACGGAACACGACGGTGCGATCGTTGGGCGTTTCCACTTTGGCCACGTCGCTCCAGTAGAAGTGGTACATGGGGGCGGCGGCTTTGTCTTTGGTCAGGATGTTAAATGAAGCGGCAACGTCTTTGGCCAAAACGGGATCGCCGTTGTGGAATTTGGCTTTGGGGTTGATTTTGAAGGTAACGGAAAGACCGTCCGGCGCCAGGGCGATGTCTTCGGCAATCAGGCCGTAAACGGCGTAAGGTTCGTCCATGCTTTGCTCGGTCAGGGTGTCGAGCGTCAGCATACTGATGCCGTATTCGTGGTTGCCTTTGAGGGTAAAGGGGTTGAGCGTGTCAAAAGCACCGAGGAAAGGCGTGGTAAATGAGCCGCCTTTTGGGGCGTTGGGATTGACGTATTCAAAAGCGGTGAAGTTGGCCGGATATTTGGGTGGTTGGCCAAGGCCTACGCCGTGGGCGGCAAAGGCGGCAGATGGAATCAAACCAAGCAGAGAGAGTAGGGCTGGTGTTTTCATCTATTTTTCCTTGTAGGTCGAATGTAGTATTCAGTAGTGTGCCGATTATAGCAAAGGCCGTCTGAAACTTGATATTTTTGGTTTCAGACGGCGTCAGGTTTAAGAGGATTGTTTTTTCGTATGGGCGCCGAACTCGGCAAGCGTCATGTTCAAGGTTTCCAAGCAGGGCTGCATAATGTGGTCAACCGTTTGATTGACCTTATCTTTATTAAGCGTTTGCGGACGGTAGACGAAGAGTTTGAACAGCTCTGCCAAGTCGATGGACTCCGCCCCCATTTTCAAGACCCAGCCCTGACGGCCGGAATAGACATAGCCGTGTCGCGCCAGTTTTTCCAAAAGCTCGCCCAATTCGTCGAAACCCATATTGATATGCCGTCTGAACTCCTGCACCGGCAATGCCTTACCGTTTTGTTGAGCAGAATCGAGCAGCAGCAGGATTTTCAATACATCGTCAAAGCGGCCGCGCGCATCCAGACTGCGGCGGAAAGCTTCGCCGCGCCAATAGGACAGGGACGAGGTCAAAACTGCGCCGCCCAATACCAACGTCCATAATAGGTTGAGCCACAACAGGAAAAACGGTACCGCTGCAAATGCGCCGTAAATCGATTTGTAGCCGTCAAAGTTGCCCATGTACCAAGCGAATAAAAAGCGTGCCGTTTCCAAGCAAAACGCCGTTACGGCCGCGCCGACCAAAGCATGGCTGGCAGGCACGAAACGGTTGGGCACAAAGCGGTACAAACCCCACAGCAGCACCGTAATAAATGAAACCGTAGTGATAACCCTCAGCCATTCTGATCCGCCCACTACTTGCACCTGGCCGATTACAACCGACAGGCCTACGCCCAAAGACAAAGGACCAAACGTCAGCAACGCCCAATACACCAAAAACTGCATCATCCAGGGCCGTTGCGAATTGACGCGCCAAATCCGGTTGAACGCATTGTCTATCGTCCGAATCAGCATCAGCGAGGTTACGACCAACATCACACTACCGATGGCCGTCAGCTTGGTGGCCTTATCGCGGAACGCATTGATGTAGTCAAACACCATGTCCGCACCCTGCGGCACAATGGTGCGGTTGATAAAAGAGACAAATTCCCCCGACCATTGGTCGAAAACGGGGAAGGCCGAAGCGATGACGACCATCACCGTCAAAACGGGCACCAAAGCCAAAAGCGTCGTAAACGTCATGCTTGCCGCCACCTGCGGCACACGCTCCTCATCAAAACGGCGCACGACAAACCAAGCAAACGCCACGCCTTTACTCTTTAAAAAACCTTGCCACCATTGCGAAAACGGCATAACCTTTTCCCACTTTTAAATTGAAATTTCTTCTTTTCAGACGGCCCGAGTATTTAAAAGGCCGTCTGAAACCTGACAGCATTGTAACGGAAACCCCAAATGAACCCAAATCCTCTGAAAATCCTCGTTCTCTTTTATTCCCAAAACGGCAGCACGCGCAACCTTGCCCGCCAAATCGCACGCGGTATCGAAAGCGTGGACGGTTGCGAAGCCGTGTTGCGTACCGTTCCCAAAGTTTCCACCGTTTGCGAAGCCGTTGAAAAAGCCATTCCAGACGAAGGCGCGCCATACGCGACTGCCGACGACCTCAAAAACTGCGCCGGCCTCGCGCTCGGCAGCCCGACACGTTTCGGCAATATGGCCGCCGCGATGAAATACTTTATCGACGGCACCATTCCCCTTTGGCTCGGCGCAGAACTCGTCGGCAAACCTGCCACCGTATTCACCAGCACATCTTCTCTGCACGGTGGCCAAGAAAGCACCTTGCTGACCATGATGCTGCCCCTGCTGCACCACGGCATGGTCATCAGCGGCATTCCCTATACCGAGTCCGCGCTCAGCAATACCCAAAGCGGCGGCACGCCTTACGGCGCAAGCCATGTTTCCGGCCACGACAGCAAGCCGGCATTGACTGCCGAAGAAAACGATATTGCCTTTGCGCAAGGTAAACGTTTGGCAGAATTGGCAAGAAAATTGGCAGACTGATTGCCTTATCATAAAAAGATTAAGGCCGTCTGAAAACCTGATGATATGGGTTTCAGATGGCCTTTTTAGTTAATTGGGACTAGATAGAAAATAAATATTTTGAATTAAACAAAATACTTAGAAAATAATGATTAAAACATAGTTCCATCGGGCTACATCTTTTTGATAGAATCTGCGACCAAATTGTAAAGATAAGCTAATTGGAGAGGCTATGTCACTACCTGTATTTCCCTATGGCAAATTAAGCTTTGCCGTCAGTCTGGCGCTGTGTTCGGCGTATTCTTTCGCGACCGAAGTAGAAAATACCCAGCCGCAAGAACGTGTCGATTTACCGACAGTTACCGTCCAAGGAGTCGGTAAACAGACTACTTCCAACTACACCATTCCCGCTTCCTCCGCCGCGATAGGCATCCGCCTGACCCAGCGCGAAACGCCGCAGTCCCTGTCTGTCGTAACGGCAAAACAAATCGAAGACCAAGGCTTGGACAGCCTGCAGGACGTATTGAAACAAACACCGGGCGTGTTCCACAGCAAAATGGGCAACAACGTATCCGGCCACAGCGAGTTTATTTCACGCAGTCAGGCCGTTGACAGTATTTCCGTGGACGGCGCGCCCAAATTCCTTTACGACTACAAAGCCATCCGCCGCGGCACCAACAATCTGGACAGCGCATTGTATGACCAAGTCGTCGTCGTGCGCGGCGCAAGCGGTTTGTCCAACGGCGGTATGGGCGAACCGGGCGGTACGGTCGCTTTGGAACGCAAAAAACCGACTGCCAAACCTGCCGTCAGCGTAGAAGCCGGTGTCGGTTCGTGGAACCACTACCGCTTCGTCCTTGATGCCAATCAGCCTTTGAATGCAGACAATACCTTGCGCGGCCGAGCTATTTTGGTCAGCGACCATGGAGGCGATTATCTGCCGAACACATCGCGCCACAATCACACTTTCTACGGCACTTTGTCTTACGATCTCACGCCGCAAACCCAATGGCGCCTCGGTACGGAAATACACCGTTTCCGCAACAACGGCAGCTCGCGTTTCAGCTATCTGACCGCAGCAGGTTCGCGCCGTACTGGATTCATACCGTTTGAGTCTTCGCCGCGCAGCAATTCGTCCGCACGCTGGGCATACGGCAAAGACACCAGTGCCGAAGTATTCACTTCCCTAAGCCATGAGTTTGACAACGGCTGGAAACTGACAGGCGATTACAGCCATGTTTCGGGTAAAAACGACATCGTTTCAGGCATTGCCGGTACTTTTGAAATCAATCCCGATTACTCTGCACTTTTCACTTCAGACCGCGACCGCAGCAAATACCGCGATCAGAATTTTGCGCTGGCCTTGGACGGCAATTATCCAGCGCTGGGCCGCTCGCACGAGTTCAATGTCGGCATCAGCTATCAGGACAACAAAGAAAACCTGTCTTTCTATGAAGAAGGCGAGTCGATGATTCCTGATTTGCGCCTCTTTAACGGCAATATCGCCAAACCCGATATGCCATATCTTCGCGATGGATTTTCACGCATGAAAAACCTGTCGGTTTACGGCTCGACCCGTTTCAAACTGACCGACAAACTCGCCTTTATCGGCGGCAGCCGTTTTGTGGATTGGCGTTACCGTTACAGCACCAGCCGTAACAAATTCGCACACAGCAGCCACAAACAAAACGTTTTCATTCCTTATTTGGGCGTAACCTACGACATAGGCGACAATCTGACCGCCTATGCATCCTACACCACCATTTTCCGTCCGCAAGTGCGTTACCTGACCAAAGACGGCGCGGCGCTCAAACCGCAGCGCGGCAAAACCTACGAGACCGGTTTGAAAGCGTCATGGTTTGAAGACCGTCTGAATGCTTCCGCTTCCGTCTTTATGAACAAACGCGACCATTTGGGCGTTGTCGCAGGCAAATTCGCGAATGGCGAGGAATACTACCGTGCCGCCGACAACACCACAACAAAAGGCGTGGAACTCTCGGTCGGCGGCCGCCTGAGCGATAAATGGCTGCTGAATGCGTCTTATGCACGTTCCAAAATCAAAG
Organism: Neisseria sp. HMSC078H04; assembly: GCF_001838135.1. Classification (NCBI taxonomy): domain Bacteria; kingdom Pseudomonadati; phylum Pseudomonadota; class Betaproteobacteria; order Neisseriales; family Neisseriaceae; genus Neisseria; species Neisseria sp. HMSC078H04. Next base: position 340,476 of record NZ_KV835822.1, on the reverse strand, counting down.
ACAGCGAAGGTGTTCAACTGCATCCGTCTTACCCGGTTCATTTGTTCAAACTCTTTACCGCGTATGACGTGACCGACCGTTTGAACCTGGGTGCCAACGTCAACTGGCAAAGTCGCAGCCACACGCTAGATGAATACCCTGCAGACATCAATCCGGCTGCCGCAGCCGCATTGACCCAACGTCCGTACGCAACGCTGGATTTGACCGGTCATTACAAAATCGGCAAATCCACCCGCATCAGTTTGGACTTTGAAAACGTCTTTAACAAACGCTATCGCACCATGCCGGATATTCACGTTTACGGCACGCCGCGTAGTGTGACTGCAACGGTTAAACACACGTTTTAATTGAAAAGAAAAGTAGGAGAGACCGTCTGAAAACCTGAATGATCGGGTTTTTAGACGGCCTGAATATTTTCTAACATATTGTTTTTACGTCGAACCTGACTAAAAATTGCTCGGGATATTGAGCAAAGAAATCAAAATGACAGACGCAAAAAAGACCGGAACATATCCGGTCTTTTAAATGGTTTCACACTTACGCTTTGTAACCTTTCGCTTCGGCAAGCAGGGCCAGCAATTCTTCAGTCGTATCCCAACCGATGCAGGCATCCGTAATACTTTGACCGTAAACCTCTGGCTTGTCCTGACGGCCTTCAACCAAGTGGCTTTCTACCATCACGCCCATGATGTTTTCTTCACCGGCTTTCAGCTGCGCCGCAACATCGCGTGCCACATCCATTTGTTTGCGGAAGTCTTTACGGCTGTTGGCATGGCTGCAGTCCACCATCAGTTTGCTGCTCACGCCGGCTTTTTGAAGCTGCGCAACGGCGTCTTTAACGTGTTCCGCGCTGTAATTAGGCTCTTTACCGCCGCGCAAAATCGCATGGCAGTCAGGGTTGCCGCTGGTGTGGACAATCGCGGAATGACCGGCTTTGGTTACAGACAGGAAGTGGTGCGGATGATTGGCGGCGCCGATGGCGTCGATGGCGATTTTCAGATTGCCGTCCGTACCGTTTTTAAAACCGACAGGGCAGGAGAGTCCGCTGGCCAATTCACGGTGTACCTGGCTTTCAGTCGTACGCGCACCAATCGCGCCCCAAGAAATCAGGTCGGCATAGTATTGCGGCGTAATCATGTCCAAGAATTCAGTCGAAGCAGGCATGCCCATCTCGTTCAAAGTCAGCAACAACTGACGCGCTTGGCGCAGGCCGTAGTTGATGTCAAACGTACCGTCCAGGTGCGGATCGTTAATCAGGCCTTTCCAGCCAACGGTTGTACGCGGTTTCTCAAAATACACGCGCATCACAATCAGCAGCTCTTTCTCATATTTTTTGCGCAAGGGCAGCAATTTTTGCGCATATTCTACCGCCGCCTTAGTATCGTGAATCGAGCATGGGCCGATAATGACCAGTAAACGGTTGTCGCGGCCATGAACCAAATCCGCAATTTCATGACGTGTTTTATAAACCAAATTGGCAACCTGAGGCGTAACAGGCAGCTCATACAAATGTGCGATTGGAGGGAGTAACTCTTTGACTTCTTTGATTTTAATATCGTCGGTAGGGTGGTGTTGGGACATGATGAACTCTCTTGTTTATTTTTGATACAGGTTACAGGTTTTAGCAGAATTAAACAAGGCTTAGTTTTTTATCTAAGCAATTTTATTCTAAAATTTCTTTATTTTAATTGTATTATATAATTTAAAATTGGTTTTTTTGTAAAAATTAATATTTAATGCCATTAAAAAATTTCATTTATATAATAAAGGGCTTTGAGTTTTTATCAAAATACAGGCCGTCTGAAAATGTTCAGACGGCTTGAAGTTTTACATAGAACCAAAAATTGAGAAGCGTGAAGGCTATCGGTATTGTTCCAGCAAGGGCGAAGAGAAAGGAGTCCAATACACGCCTTTCAGGCCGCTTTCAACCAATTTGTCATTCAACCAAGTGTTACAAGTATTGAATAAATGATAGCGCCCTTTGGCTTCGTAAAAAGCATCGTTAGATTGATGATGGATTCCTTTTAGCAAGATGGGTTGCCCATTTTCTTGTTGAAAACCGGCCAAGAGTGATTTTGTTAAATTCCTGTATTGCTCAGGCGTGACCAAAAATTTGACGACGTGGCTATTTTCTCGTGGTTCAAAAGGATAATAAGTAACATGAATCAGCGTACGGTTCAGCCCGCTTAATGCACCTAAGGCATTGGAGAACGTCAAATCTTTCCACTCAGGCGTGTATAAATAAAAATTGCGTTCCCCCCAGCCTAAACCAATATGCGTTATTTGAGGATTAGCAGAGAGCGTGTCTTTCGGATTGACGACATCCGACCAATCAAAAATATCATTCTTCAGCGGCATGACTACATCAGTATGCACGCCGTTACTGACTAAAAATAAAGTAATTTCTCCTTTGGGCTGCTCTTCATTAAGCGGCAATGAAGCCATCATCCAAGCAGACAAAAAATACAATAGGGCAAAAATAGGGATTATCAGCGCTATTTTGCCGATTTTCTTAAGGATGTGAAGGAAGGAGCGCATTCGTTTTTTTAAAGGCAATTAAATTTGAAGGTGTGTATTTTCTATTAAATTTGTACTTTTTTCATTAGAAATGAGTGGGTAGTAGGTATCTTGCGACTAATGATAAAAATGGTTGTTTAATTAAAATGGGATACCAAATCTCATCTCAATCCATGTTGGAACGCTTATTTTGCAGAGCTGCTGACTTGTTTCATCCAGGCGAACAGTTCGTCCAAGTCATAATCGCCGCCGTGGCCGACATCCCAAGGCAGGGCGTAGTCGACGGTTTGGCCGTTATTTTGCAGTTTGGCGGCTAAGATGGCGGAGACTGCCAGTGAGGTGTCGCGATCGTTAGTGCCGACGCGGATTCGCCAGTTTTGCGGCAGGTTTACGCCTGGTTTGCCGATGTAGTTGAGCGGGTTCATGATTTTAATGGTTTCTTCATCTGCGATTTCGGCGTTGGCGGCGGTATTGTGTTGCATGGAGAACGCGGTAAAGTGGCGTTTGTCGACGGTATTGGTGCCGAAGAGTTGGTTTTCGCCTGCGCTTAAATCTACGCCGTCAAAGGCCGGCGGTGTTTTTTGGCGGCCGGCGGCTTTGGCGTAGGCATCGAAATCGACGGAGACGACTTTGCCTTTGCGGACGGTCAGCCAAGTGAGGTCGCTCAGGTCTTTGCCTGCATCAAGTTGGGCTTGTGCGGATTTGGCAAGTAAACCGGCAATATGGTTTTTAAAGCTGCCGTTGCCTTGGGCGTCCAGTGTCAGGGGTTTGCCTTCTGGGGATTTCAGGTTCAGGCTGTTGAGGTATGCGGGGTATAGGGGTTTGAGGAGGTCGGACAGTTTTTTCTCGTCATCGGTCAGCGTACCTGCGACCAGCTCGCGTTTGACGCGGTAGTCGAGCATGGAAATGTTCATTTTTTTGTAGTCGTTGATACCGTTGAACTGCCATTCGTAAGCCATATCGGCATGGTCCAAATCGGTAATCGGGCAGTAGGCGGATACGGCGAAAACTTTGTCGCTGCCGTCTGCCGCGCCTAAGGCTTTGAGGTGGTTTTCGTAATCTTTTTGGTCGGCAGTCGCGCCTAAGAGGGCGGACATCGCTCCGCCTGCGCTTGTGCCGTTGGAAATGATTTTTTCGGCGTTGCCGGGCATGACTTTGTCGTTGGCTTTCAGATAGCGGACGGCGGCTTTCAAATCGACAATGGCGGCAGGTGCTTTGCCGGTGGGTTCTGTTCGACCGCGTGCGCCAGGGGAGGCGACGACGTAGCCTTTGGAGAGGGCAACCAGGGCGGCATTAGGAGATTTTTGGCCATCTTCAGGCTCGCCGCGTTTGCCTTCTAAAGCAGGTTTGCCCGGTTCGGCCGGCATATAGCCGCCGATTTGGTTGGGCAGGAAAATCGGTGCGGTTTCGGCATTGAAACCGTCTATCTCGCCGCCGTTGTAATAGGCTTCGGGTACATAAATATTGATGATTTCGTAACGGGTATCGACAGGATTGCGGACGTAAACCACGCCTTCGTAAGCGCGGAATTTGATGGCTTGACCGTTCACTTCGATGCTTTGTTCGGTGTATTTTTGTTTGGAGAAGTCTAGGTCGTAGGTGTCTGCGGTTTTGACGGAAGCGCAGGCGCTCAATCCCAGCGCGACAGAAACGGATAAGAGGGTTTTGTTTAGGGCGTTCATCATCATACTTTCTGAAGAGGTAAGCGGATATGATAACGAATACCCAGGCCGTCTGAAACGCTAAGTCGGGTTTCAGACGGCCTGATTTCTTTGTAGCGTTATGTAGTGTTGTACGTTACGTCGTAAAGTAATATGGGCTTAAACTTCATCTATTTGATAAATATGAATTTAATGAGGCGTTATGCCTTAAAAATCTATTTATCCGGTATCTGTAAAAGTTTGAATCTGTCTTGTAAATCAGTATGCAGGACAGGCATTTTTGCTTTATCTACAGATTGATTCTACTTGTCAGAACGTTTTGCTCAATTCGACAAACATTTTGGTTTTGCCGTATTCGTAGAACTTGTCGTTGCTCCATGTTTTGTTGTGGGCAATGGTCAGGCGCGGGGTGATGCCTTTGAAATGGAGGGCGCGGTGCCATACGCTCAGGGAGGCGGAGGCTTCTTTGTCGCGGCGGTTTTGTTCGTTGCTGAAGAAGCCGGGGGCTTGGTAACGGCGTTGGGCGGCGCTGAGGCGTAGGACGGTGGAGAGGCCTTTGGGCCATTCTTGTCCCCATGTGGTGCGCAGGGCGTAGCGGTTGAAGCTGTCGCTTTTGTCGTCGCGGTTGCGTTCGCGGTAGAGGTCGATACCGGCTACCCAGTATTGGCGCGCGTTGCGGTAGTACACGATGGAGTTGCTGAGCAGTTGGCTGGTATTGTTGGAATGCTCGCGGCGGCTGTTTTTCAGACGGCCTGCTTCAAATGCGCTGAGGGTTTGCAGCTTGGGTTGCCACCAATGGTTGTAGTGGAGGCGTGCGCCGTTGGTGTAGGTGTAGGGGTCGTTGCCGTAGAAGCGGCGCTCGTGGAACGGGGTAATGCCGATATCGTTGCGCTGGTCGGCATAGCCGATGCCTGCCGAGAATCGTATGGTGAGGTCGTTGTAGTTGGTGTGTTTGGGGTAGATTTTGCCGTAATGGTCTGCGCCAGCCGTGGCATAGAAGCCGCGTGGCAGCGACCATTTTTTTTCTGCACCGATTTGGTAATGGATGGCTGTAGCATCGATGGGTTCGGGGAATGTCCAGCCTCGGAAGCAGTCGTCGTCGGGATAGGCAAGGCGCACGGCGCGGCATTGTTCGTCGCTCAGGTGGTTGCCAAGACGGCGTTGACCGGGAGCTTGGTTGATGTTTTGCTCGCGCGTGATGTTCAGGCCGGCGTTGAATTGCCATGAGTCGCGTTCGCTCAGGGCTTTGCGGTAGGTTTCGAGGCGTTCTTGCAAGGCAGGCGGGAGGGATTCGGTTTGCAGTTTGTCGAACTGGTCGGCCGCGGCTTCGTTTTGTTTGTCTTCAAACAAGGCGGTCGCAAGCTGCCAGCGGACGGCGGAAGCGTCGGGTTGCTCGGCGATAAAGCGGCGGTAATGGCCGACGGCTTCGGCGGCGCGCCCTTCGGATTGGGCAAGTAAACCTTTGGCATAGCGTGCCATGGCGCGGTCGTGTTCTGGCCATTGTTCGTAAATGGGCAAAACGGCTTTGATGCCGGGGATATTGTGGGCGATAACGGCGGAATACATAGCGCGTGCCAGCAATTCGGTGTTGGCAAGCAGGATGTCGGCATCGACGTTGATGATTTTTTCAGACGGCCTGTTTGTCTGCTCGGCAGGGATGTTGTGCGTTTCAGGTTGTTGGGGTTCGGCTGTGTTGACTTGAAGCTCGGGTTTTACGTCGGGCGGCACATCGGCGGCGTGAAGGGAAAGGGGAAGGATGGCGAGGAGGAGCAGACGTTTTTTCATGGCAATGTTTGGAATGTTATCGGTATAAGTGGGCAGATTGTACAATGTTTTGAGTCGGAAATTTTGCAAACCGATTGCCATTTTATCTGATAAAGACGACAAAAGGCCGTCTGAAACCTGATGGGATTTCAGACGGCCTTTGTTTGCGAGTCGGATTTAGTTTTTGTCCAAGTCCAAATCGGCTTTGTATTCGATACGGCCTTGGCCTTTGTCTTCGATGGAAACGTCCAGCTCTTGTTTGCCGCGTTTGAGTTTCAGATCAGCATCGTCGTGTTTGATTTCAGACTCAACCACATGGAAACCTTTGCTGCGCGCGTGGGCGATCACTTTTTTGGCCAAGGAAGGAATGGAATTGCGTTGGCCGGAAAGTTCGGCTTCGTATTCAAATTCGCCGTCGCCTTGATGATCGGCTTTGATGGTGTGCGCGCCATCCGGACGGTAAATTTCGGAAGGCAGTGGGGAGGCGAATGCCGTGGCGGAGAAAAGAGTCAAAATGCCGGTGGCCAGTAACGATTTTGCTTTGGTCATCGGTTTTCCTTTCTGAAAAGGGTTTTGAGAACGAAATCATCTTATCGGCATGCCTGAGGGGCGGCAAGCGGATAAACTTGATTTTACGCGCGGCTACATGATTTGTTTGGAGGGCGTTGATTCTTTGCTTTGGGCTGGTGTTTGCTTGCAGAAAAATGCTGCTGGAAAGACTTAGCCGAGGTGGAATAATTCGCCGCCGTGCGCCTTCAGCCATTGTTCGGCTTGGTCTACATGCGGCGTGAGCGAGTGGGTCAGAGCCCAAAACGCAGGGCTGTGGTCGGGATGGCGCAGGTGGGCGAGTTCGTGCAGGCAGACGTAGTCAGCGACATATTCGGGCGCACCGATAAGCCGCCAGTTGAGGCGGATGCCGGTAGTGTGGCGGCAAACGCCCCAGAAGGTTTTGGCGTTGGAAAGGGAAATGGCGCTCGGGGTCAGGCGGGTGGTTCGGATATGGCCTTCGAGGCGCGGCAGCAGATATTCGCGCGCACGCTCGTGCAGGAAGCGGCGCAAATGGATAAGTTGGGCGGCGGTTTCTTTTTCGGGCAACAGGATTTTAGACGGCCTGATTTGGATGTGGTTTGCCGTGTGGATGGACAAGGCCGTCTGAACGCCTTGGTACCAAATCCATTCGGGAAGCGTGTCGGTGGGTGTTTGCTGAGCCGGTGTTTTGTTTAGGGTGCGGCGCAGGATAGCCTCGTTGTCGTTCAGCCATTGGGTAAAGGTGCGCTGGGAAACAAACGGAGGGATATTGATGCTGACGGTATCGGCGGAAACGGGGCGCAAGATGAGGTTTTTCTTGGCGCTGCGTTTGAGCTGGATATGAATGGTGAGGCCGTCTGAAAGGGTGTGGGTATGGAGGTGAGGCATGATGTTGAGAAAAATATTGGACGGCATGAAAAGGGCGGGCATAGCGGCCCACCCGATGGAATGATTTATTTGGTTTTGGGCGCGAACGGGCCTTGTCCGGTAATCAGGGGCTGTTGGCTTTCAATCCATTGCTCGCATTGGGTCATGAGTTCGGCTTCATTGCCGTTGTTGTGGGCAATGGGTTTGCCGATGATGACGCTGACTGTGCCGGGGTATTTGAGGAAGGAGTTGCGCGGCCAAAACTCGCCGCTATTGAGTGCGACGGGGATGATGTCCATCTCGAACATTTTTGCCATGCGCGCGCCGCCGAGTTTGTAGCGGCCTTTTTCACCGGGCGACAGGCGTGTGCCTTCGGGGAAAATGGTAATCCAATAGCCTTCGTTTTTACGCGCAAGGCCTTGTTCTAAGAGTTGTTTGTTGGCTTCGCGGCTGTTGCTGCGGTCGATGCCGATGGTTTTAACCAGCTTCAAGCCCCAGCCGAAGAAAGGGATTTTGAAGAGTTCGCGTTTGGCAACATAGACTTGCGGCGGAAAAATTTCTTGCAGGGCGAGGGTTTCCCAGCCGCTTTGGTGTTTGGAGCAAATGATGGCGGGGTGGTCGGGAATGTTTTCCACGCCGCTTAAGGTGTAGTTTAAGCCGATGATGTGCTTGAGCGACCAGTTGAGGATACGCACCCAAACTTGCGCCATTTTGTGCGCGCCGCCTTGAAAGGGCAGGGCAAGCAGCATAAAGGGGAACAGCAAAATAATGCTAGAGGAAAGGATGAACCAGTAAATCAGGTTGCGGATAATCAGCATATCGGGGAAAAGTCAGTCGTTTGAAGACCGTCTGAACGCCGTTGTCGGCAGTTTTCAGACGGCCTTGTCGTTTATAGGATGGCTTGCGCGGCTTCTTCGATTTGTGTGTTTTCACGCATGATGTATTGCGAGAAAGCGAGTAGGTTGTCGAAGACTTGGGTGTGTTCGGGCAGGTCTTGCTCGTGTTTGGCCAGCGTTTTTTTGCCTTTGCCGGTCAGGACGAGCGCGGATTTGCCGCCTGCGGCATCAATGGCTTGCAGGTCACGCAGGCTGTCGCCAACCAGCCAGGTTTCGGCGGCATTGGCCTTGAAGCGTTCGATGATGTCGATAATCATGCCGGGCTTGGGTTTGCGGCATTCGCAGTTGTCGGCGGCGGTGTGCGGGCAAAACCAAATGCCGTCGATGGTACCGCCTGCTTGAACGGCAAGGCGGTGCATTTTCGCGTGCATTTCGGTCAGGTCTTGCACGGTAAAGTATTTGCGGCCGATACCGGATTGGTTGGTGGCCACGGCGATGGTGTAGCCTGCCTGCGTTAAAAAGGCGATGGCATCCATGCTGCCTTCGATGGGAATCCATTCGTCAACGGATTTGACGAAATCGTCGCGGTCTTGGTTGATGACGCCGTCGCGGTCGAGGATGATGAGTTTCATGGTTAGGGCTCTTATTTTTCTGCTTTCAAACTGCTTTTCCATTTTTCAAAGGCCGTCTGAAAAACGGGTGTCAGTTTGGCGAAGGTTTCCGGGGTGTTTTTGGCGTGGTAGAAGCCGCCGAGCGAGGGCGTGTCGAGGGCGAGGATGTAGTCTTCCATAAATGCGCCGTAGCCGTCTTCTTCGTCGGTGTAGTAGAACTCGGTAAACCGTTGGCCGAGTTCGGTAAAGTCGTCCGCCGTCAATGCGCCGTCCATGTGTTTGAGCAGGAAGTGCCGTCCGCTGATTTTGCCCGAGGTCATGGCGGCGAAGTCGGCTGCGGTTTCTGGGGCGGTTTGCCAGACGGGGTTGACGAGGCCTGCCTGCGCCGCCCACTGCCAGTACATGCCGATGTGGGTGGCGGCGTTTTCGGGCGGGAGCTGGTCGGGATAGTCTTCGTCGAGATGGAAACGGATATTGTCGTACATGGACGGTGTTCGTTGGGGGAAAGGGGGTATTGTAGCGGAAAATAATGAATTAGGCCGTCTGAAAGAGGGTGTTTCAGACGGCCTTAAGGGAATTTAACCTTTAAATACGGGGACAAGTTCCATTTGGCTCAGTATTTGGGCGGCAATGTTGATGATGCCGAAGAGGAAGACCCAAACCATCAACCAGAATCCTCCGTAAACTTTGTAGTTTTTGCCGACGCCGAATTTATGACGCGAGCGGTAGAGCAGCATGGCGGGGATGATGCCTGTCCAGATGGTTGCTGCCAGGCCGACGTAGCCGATGGCGGTAACGAAGCCGGTAGGAAAGAGCAGGCAGGAAATCAAAGGCGGCAGGAAGGTCAGCGCGGCGGTTTTGGTACGGCCGGAGATGCTGTCGTTCCATTTGAAGATGTCGGCGATGTAGTCGAACAGGCCGAGCGTTACGCCGAGGAAGGACGTTGCGATTGCCATGTAGGAGAACAGGGTCAACACTTTGTCCATATTACCGGTTTGGGCGAACTTGGACAGCGTTTCGATCAGGACGGAAACTTGGCCTTCAGCGGCGATAACCGGTGCGAACTCGCTGCGCGGCAGGTTGCCTTGGATGGCGATTTGCCAGAGGATGTAAATCACCAAGGCAATCAGCGTACCCGACCACAGGGATTTGGCTACTTTGGGCGCGTCGCCTTTAAAGTATTTGAGCAGGCTGGAAACGTTGCCGTGGAAACCGAATGAGGCAAGGCAAACGGGCAGGGCGGTGGCGACATACATCCAGTAGCTGGTGCCGGAAGGGGCTTGGGTATCGAACAAGACAGGAATTTTGGCATCGGCAATCAGGCCGCCGGTTGCCCAAATAAAGGTCAATACCATGCCGCCGATGAGGATGCTGGTGAAACGGTCAACCAAGCGTGCGGATGCCCAAACGCAAAAGGCGAGAATGCCGAAGAAGACGAGTTGGCCGACGGTGAGCGAAATTTCGCCGCCTACCGCGCTGCCGATGCCTTTGGCGGTCAGATCGCCGCCGACGAAGATGTAGGCGTAGGTGAGCAGGTATAAAACGAAGGCGACGGCAACGCCGTTGATGATGTTCCAAGCCGGGCCGAGCAGGTCTTTGACCATAGTGTCGAAGCTGGCGCCGTGCGGATAATGGGTGTTGACTTCCAAAATCATCAGGCCGCTGGAGAGCATGGAAAACCAGGTGTACAGCAACACGGCCAGCGAGCCGGCAAACCATACGCCGGATGTGGCGGTCGGGTTGGCAAGCATGCCTGCGCCGATAACCGTACCGGCGATAATCATCGCGCCGCCGAATAGGGATGGGGTTTTGGTTGACATTGTTTATCTTTCTTCTAGAAATGCGTGGCTGCCATTATGCCGTAAAGTGTAAGAAAAGGTAAAGCAAAGGCCGTCTGAAAACCCGATTGTCGTTTTCAGACGGCCTTTGATGTGTATAAACGCAACTGATTAAATCAATTTTCGCAGTTTCAATTCATTTTTCAGATAGGCGTAATAAACCGGCGCGACGATGATGCCGCCGATGCCGAAAATGCGTTCAAAGACGACCATCGCCACCAGCAATTCCCATGCGCTGGATTCGATTTCCGAGCCGATGATTTTGGCGTTGAGGAAATATTCGAGCTTGTGGATGACAACGAGGAACACCAGCGAGGCGAGTGCGACGTACAGCGATGCGCCGAGGCTCAAAATAATAATGATGGTGTTGGAAATCAGGTTGCCCGCCACCGGAATCAGGCCGACGATAAAAGCGACGATCAGGACGGTCATTTTAAACGGCAGGTCAACGCCGAACAGCGGCAAAACCAAGTAAAGGTACAGGCCGGTCAGGAAGGTGTCGATCAGCGAGATTTTGACTTGGGCGAGGAACACGCGCTCAAAGCTGGTTTCAAAATTGACGATGCGCCGCATCAATTCGGCTTTAAACAGCGGCATTTTATGGCGGTTTTTGCGCATTTCCAGGCGGTGGAAGCTGAGCATGGCGCCGATGATGATACCGATGAGGATGTAGACGAAGGACGTGATGCTGTTTTTACTGATACGGGTCAGCGCGGCGCGGTATTCTTCAATCAGCTTGATCGCCGAGGCTTTGATTTCGGTCATATTGTTGGGCAGCATATTGAGAATAGCCGCAGGCAGGTCTTGGCTGTTTTTGGTGTCTTCCAAAATCGCCGCCAGCTTGGCCAACATAAAGCCGACATGGCCGCCGTGTATCAGGTGGTAAATGCCCAAAGACATCATCGTGATGATGCTGAACACGATGGCCAGCGTCAGCGTAGTGGAAATCAGGTTGATATTGTGCGCATTGAGCGATTTATGCAGCCGAGTGTTACGCGGCAAAACACGGCGGCGGAGTTTGAGGATGACGCCGTTGGTGCGCGTAATAAAGATATAGGTCAGGATAACCGACAGCAGCAGCGGCAGCAAATGGTAGTGCAAGACAATCAGCAAAGCCAAACCCATCAGGATATAGGAAGCGTTGCGGAAAGTCGGGTTGTCGGAGTGGGAAGAGAGTAAGGACATGTGAAGCCAATAAGGTAAAAAGCAAAAAAAGTAGGTTAGGCCGTCTGAAAAACCATGTTCAGACGGCCTAACTTAGTGACAGCGATTAATCGTGCAATGAGGCCGCATGTACCGTGTTTTCCAACAAAGTGGCAATCGTCATCGGGCCGACGCCGCCGGGAACGGGCGTAATCATGGAAGCGCGTTCTTTGGCAACATCAAACTCCACATCGCCGCACAGGCTGCCGTCGTCCAAGCGGTTGATGCCCACATCGATAACGACGGCGCCGGGTTTGACCCATTCTCCTTTAACGAAATTCGGAATGCCTACGCCGACCACCAAAATATCTGCGGCGGCAACTTCATCGGCAAGGTTTTGCGTGGCGCTGTGGCAGATGGTTACCGTCGCGCGGGACAGCAGCAATTCCAACGCCTGCGGGCGGCCGACAATATTGGACGCGCCGACGACGACGGCTTTTTTGCCTTTCGGGTCAATGCCGTAGGCTTCCAACAAAGTCATCACGCCTTTGGGTGTGCAAGGGCGCATCAGCGGCATTTTGACGACCAGACGGCCGACGTTGTAAGGGTGGAAGCCGTCCACATCTTTATGCGGCTCGATACGTTCCAAAACCGCTTGGCTGTCGATGTGTGCCGGCAGCGGCAGTTGCACCAAAATACCGTCGACGGCAGGATCGCCATTCAATTCGTCCACCAGTTTCAGCAAATCGTCTTGCGTGGTTTCAGACGGCAGCTCATAAGAGCGCGATTCAATGCCGCTTTTTTGGCAGGTCAGTTTTTTATTGCGTACATAAACCGCGCTGGCAGGGTCGTCGCCAACCAATACCACCGCCAAGCAAGGCGTGTGCAAACCTTTTTCCTGACGCGCTTTTACCGCCTGCGCGACCGCCTCGATGCGTTGCTGGGAGATTTTTTTTCCGTCTATAAGTTGTGCAGCCATGATTTTTCCTCCTCAATAGGGATAAATATTGCGTTTAAATTATCGCATTTTTCAGACGGCCTGACACAAAAGAGTGCCTCAATTACGAAACATAAAAATAAATAACGATTAAAAATAATAAGATAACCAAAAAATGAAAAAATAAAGCAAAGTAAGTGTTGACCGGGTTAAAAAGGGTCTGTATAGTTCAGGTCTTCAGTCGGGGCGTAGCGCAGCCCGGTTAGCGCATCTGCTTTGGGAGCAGAGGGTCGTGAGTTCGAATCCCACCGCCCCGACCACAAAATTCTTCGCACGAATCGGCATGAGCGCCCGTAGCTCAACCGGATAGAGCACCGACCTTCTAAGTCGGGGGTTACAGGTTCGATTCCTGTCGGGCGTGCCAATTTTTACGGTGGCTGTAGCTCAGTTGGTAGAGCCCTGGATTGTGATTCCAGTTGTCGTGGGTTCGAGCCCCATCAGCCACCCCAGATGAAAGCCTGCATATTGTATGCAGGCTTTTTTCCGTTTATACCCAAATTTTACTTTAGATTTAATTAGGTTTCAAAAAAGTATTTATCAAACCGTTTCATCATGGCATCGGCAAAAATGGCGTTTGCCGTGATATCAAATATCAATGAATACGCAATCAAGCCCGAATATTGTACCGTTCGGTATCTTTTTATGGCGTTTCGCCGTTATCCTTTATAATACCCCGGTTATTTTCTGTTTCACTCCCAAAGGAACCGCATCATGTCCGAATGGTCAGCTCCAGAATTCGAATCTAAAATCTGTCCGCCCGAAAAGCTGGCGGAGCGTTTGGCGGCATTGCCCCGTCCGCTGGTGTTTACCAATGGCTGTTTCGATATTCTCCATAGGGGCCATGTAACCTATCTGGCGCAGGCGCGATCGGCCGGTGCGGCTTTGGTGTTGGCATTGAATACCGATGCTTCGGTGCGCCGGCAGGGCAAGGGGGACGACCGTCCGATTAATCCTTTGGAAAACCGCGCGGCAGTGGCAGCGGCATTGGCCAGTGTGGATTTGGTCACATGGTTTGATGACGACACGCCGGCCGCGTTGATTGAAATGGTCAAACCCGATGTATTGATTAAAGGCGGCGATTGGCCTGTGGATAAGATCGTCGGTGCGGCTGAGACGTTTGCGCGTGGCGGCAAAGTATTTTCGATTCCGTTTTTACACCAGACTTCGACCACCAAAACTTTGGCGAAAATCCGCGAAGCCGGAGGAGGCGAATGACGGATTTGAACAGCCGCCATTGGGCTTTGCTCGCCGCGCTTTCAGACGGCCTGCCGCAACACGTTTCTCAGTTGGCGCGAGTGGTCGGTATGAAGCCGCAACAATTAAACGGATTCTGGCAGCAGATGCCGGGCCATATCCGCGGTTTGCTGCGCCAGCACGACGGGCAATGGCGCTTGGTGCGCCCTTTGGCTGTGTTTGCCGAAGAATCTCTGCAACAAATGGCTGGGAAACAGGGTTTTCGTGCGCAGTTGAAACACGAATGTTCGTCCAGCAATGACGAAATCATGGCATTGGCGCGCCAGTCGGCAGATTTGGCGCATAAGGCCTTGTGTGTGGCGCATTTCCAAACCAAGGGCCGCGGACGGCAAGGGCGGAGTTGGGTCAACCGACAGGGCGAATGTCTGATGTTCAGCTTGGGCTGGACGTTTGACAAGCCGCAATATGAGCTGGGTTCGCTGGCGTTGGTGGTGGCATTGGCTTGCCGCCGTGCTCTTGCCGATATTGGTTTGGACGTAAATATCAAGTGGCCGAACGATTTGGTCGTGGCCAATGATAAATTGGCCGGTATTTTGATTGAAACGGCGCGGGTGGAGAATAAGACTGTCGCCGTCATCGGCATCGGCATTAATTTTGTATTGCCGAAAGAAGTTGAAAACGCCACTTCCGTGCAGGCTTTGTTTCAGACGGCCTCTAAGCATGGTGTAAGCGCCAAAACTTTATTGAATGCGGTATTGGCGCAACTTGATGCGCTATTGAACGAATACGCGCAAAACGGATTTGCGTCATGTGTCGGCGAATACAATGCCGCCAACCGCGATACGGACAGACCAGTATTGCTGCTTCAGGAAGGGCGCGTTGTCCACGAAGGCGTGGTCAAAGGCGTGGATGCGCAAGGCGCGTTGCGTTTGCAGACGGACAAGGGCGAAAAAACCATTGTCAGCGGTGAGATCAGTTTGCGTCCGGATAACCGTCCGGCGCAACCTGCCGTCGCCAAGCCGGAACGCTTTTTGCTGCTGGACGGCGGCAACAGTCAGTTGAAATGGGCATGGGTGGAGAATGGCACATTTTCCGAAGTCGGCCGCGCGCCATATCGTGATTTGACCCAGCTGGGTGAAGAATGGCTGCAATTTGCCGATGAAGATGTGAAGATTGTCGGTTGCGCCGTGTGCGGTTCGGTAAAAAAAGCGATGGTTGAAGAACAATTAACCCGTCCGGTCGAATGGCTGTCTTCCATGCCGCAGGCTTTAGGTATCCGCAACCATTACCGCCGCCCTGAAGAACATGGCTCCGACCGCTGGTTTAATGCGCTGGGCAGCCGCCGTTTTACGCAAAATGCCTGCGTTGTCGTCAGCTGCGGCACCGCCGTAACCACCGACGCGCTGACGGAAGACAATCATTATCTCGGCGGCACCATCATGCCCGGTTTCCACTTGATGAAAGAGGCGATGGCGCTCAAGACTGCCAACCTCAACCGCCCCATCGGCAAGGTATATCCGTTCCCAACCACAACGCCGAACGCCATTGCCAGCGGCATGATGGATGCCGTTTGCGGCGCGTTGATGATGATGCATGGCCGTCTGAAAGACAAAACGGGCGAAGGCAAACCGGTCGATATCATTATCACGGGCGGCGGCGCGGCCAGAGTCGTGCAGGCGCTGCCGGAGTCATTCGTTCATGACAATCAAGTGAAAATCGTCGATAATCTCGTGATTCACGGGCTATTGCATTGGATTGCCCATAGCAACGGACAATAAAAAGGAAAACGCATCATGAAATGGCTGTTTGCGGTCTTGGTCGCACTCAACATCATTGTTTTTGGCAGCATGGTTGCCTATCGGACACAACATAAAACCGCCAAACCCGAATCTGCTTTGGAAGGCGGTACGCACGAATTATTGCGCCCATCTTCTTTGGACGCGCCTAAAGCCGAGCCTCAGCAGGCATCGCAACCCGATTGGGTGGTGGTCGAATCAGACGGCCTGATTATGGCCGAACCTGAATCCGAAGAAGCGGAAGCCTTGCGTAAAAAGCAAGAAGCGCAGCAGTTGAAAGAGAAAAAAGAAAAAATGCGCCGCGAGAAAGAAGCGCAAGAGCGCCGTGCCGCCGAAGAAGAGATGGGCGCGGCCGGCGTGGAACGCTTGTGTACCAGCAGCGCCACCGTAGTGATGGATGAAGACGATTACCACCGCATCAAAGGTCTGTTGGGCAAATGGCCTCATGCGGCCAGCCGCAGTATCGAAAAACGCAACGGCGCATCCGGTGGAGAGACTTCTTCCAAAACTTTCCGCGTGGTCTTGCCTGCCGACGGCGACACTTCCACCCAGCTTGACGCCTTGGGCAGCCGAGGCTTTAGCGGCAGTATTCACAACGGCGAAATCAGCATTGACGTAACACGCAGCCGCTCTTCCGCCCAAGTTTTGATTTCACGTTTGTCCAGCGCAGGTTTCGGCGGCGCGCGCATTGTCGAGCAGGAAGACAGAAGCACACCCGATACCGGTTTGAGCGTGGCGCGCATGACCGTGGTCTTTATGGCGGTCGATGAGCGCGATGCCCAAGACATCAGAAACATTGTCGGCCGTTATGGCAAGTTGAACATGAAAACCTGCCGATAATCAGCTCTATTCGGTTTCAGACGGCCTGATCAGCAGTCGGCAAAGCCTGATAAACCGAACGCCACAAAACACGAAACCCACTGTATCGGCAGTGGGTTTCATGTTTTTCGGTTTTGAGTATCTGATATAAAGGGGAACAGGTATGTTTCGTATATGCGCACTCCGAGTATCAAGAGATAATGGGGAAGAGGGGGATAAAATCTGTTGTTTAATGGCTCGGATTAGGACGTCTTCCGAGTGGTTTTGATTATACGCTAATAATAACTATTATCAATAGCAAAATTAAAAAAATAATGGGTTTTGTTGTAATGATTTGTTTTGTATGGGAATTAAATTGCGGTATTGGCTTTGCCGTGATTGAAAAGGCTCTGAACGTCAAACGAACAGGTCGGTTGAAATAGGGTAAGGCAAACATTTCGACCCTATCTTTCAGACGGCCTTTTGATTTGTTTCAATCACTCATAAACCCAAACAATCAACATATCCAAAGCCATATAAAATACCGTATAATCAAGGCCAAATTAACTTTGCCTGCTTGTCGGGCCGTCTGAAAAATTATGCAACAAACCTACGCCGCGGTACAGCGAGATTTGCTCGAAGCCAACCATCTTTCCCCCGATTTGCTCGCCCAAAGCCTGAGCATTATTGGCGCCAATCATGTCGATTATGCCGACATCTATTGTCAGCGTACTGCCTATGAAAGTTGGCATTTGGAAGAAGGCATCGTCAAATCGGGCAGCTTTCAAATCGATCAGGGCGTGGGCGTGCGTGCCGTTTCGGGCGATAAGACTGCTTTTGCCTACGCCGACAGCCTGTGTATCGATTCAATCAACCGCTCTGCCAAAGCCGTGCGCGTGATTGGTGCGGCCGGCGGCGAAGCCAGCGTCAAAGTGCCGACACCTGCCTACGGCAAGCCTGTCCACATGGCGATTGACCCTATTGCCAGCCTTGATTCCGCCGCCAAAGTCGCGCTGTTGAACAAAGTCGAAACGCTGGCCAAAGCCGCTGATCCGCGTATCGTGCAAGTGATGGCCGGTTTGACCTGCGAATACGACATGGTGTACATCGCCCGTTTGGACGGTAAACACGCTGCCGATATCCGCCCGATGGTGCGCATGAACGTTACCGTCATTGCCAAGCAGGGCGAGCGTCGCGAGCAGGGCAGCGCAGGCGGCGGCGGACGTTATGATTTGGCGTATTTCGATGAAAACTTGGTACATCGGTTTGTCGATTCCGCTGTCAAACAAGCGCTGACCAATCTCGAATCCCGTCCTGCGCCTGCCGGCGAGATGACCGTCGTTTTGGGCAACGGCTGGCCGGGCGTGTTGCTGCACGAAGCGGTCGGACATGGTTTGGAAGGCGATTTCAACCGCAAAGAAACCAGCGTTTTCTCCGGCAGAATCGGCGAACGTGTGGCCGCCAAAGGCGTTACCGTTGTGGATCAAGGCGATATTGCCGACAGACGCGGTTCGCTCAATATCGACGACGAAGGCAATGAAACCCGCCGCACAGTATTGATTGAAGACGGTATTTTGGTCGGCTATATGCAGGACGAAACCAACGCCCGCCTGATGGGTACGCAATCGACCGGCAACGGCCGCCGCGAAAGTTACGCTTCTGCGCCTATGCCGCGCATGACCAATACTTTTATGGAAAATGGCGGCTATGAGCCGGAAGAAATCATCGCTTCCATTGACAAGGGAATTTACGCCGCCAACTTCGGCGGCGGACAAGTGGACATTACCAGCGGCAAGTTCGTGTTCAGCGCATCCGAAGCATGGTGGGTGGAAGGCGGCAAGCTGCAATATCCTGTCAAAGGCGCGACTATTATCGGCAACGGCCCCGAAGTGCTGAAACACGTTTCCATGATTGGCAACGACACTGCGCTCGACAGCGGTATCGGCGTATGCGGCAAAGAAGGGCAGAGCGTTCCTGTTGGCGTCGGACAACCGACCCTGAGGATTGATGCCGGACTGACCGTCGGCGGTAGCGAAATTTAAACGGCAGGCCGTCTGAAAGGTTTTCAGACGGCCTTTTGCATTAGGATAAAACCATGCAGGAACAGAATCGGAAATCAAGTTTTCCCATAGTGATGTTGCTGGTGTCGGTTGCCCTGTGGATAGCGTCTTTGTCCAATGTTGCATTTTATTTGGGCAATCATGAAAGCATGAAGGGGGTAACCGTTTTGATTTTTGGGTCGATCTTTGCTTCTTTGGATATAAGATATTGTGCGGCCTATGCGAATTATGTTTGGTTGGCAGCCATTGTTTTGCTGGCGTTGCGGAAGAAGGTCGTACCTGTCCATGCGGCACTTTGGGGCTTGGCGCTGGTGGCCTTCAGTGTGAAAGCCGTACACGTCGATGAAGCTGAGAATACGGCGGATATCGTACGCTACGGTGCCGGATTTTATTTGTGGTATGCCGCATTTTCGGTTGCCACCATCGGTACGTTTGCCGGAAAGAATAAGGAAAGAAAAGCCACAACGCTGGCAGATGGGACGAAAAATGACGCTTGATGAATGGTTGCGCCAATCGGCACTGCCCAAAAATGAAGCGCGGATGTTATTGCAATATGCGCTGGGTTATACGCGCGCGCAGCTGGTTACACGCGGTATGGACGATTTGGCAGAATCTGCCCTGCAAACCTTGGAGGCTTTGGTACAACGCCGTCTGAAAGGCGAGCCGATGGCCTATCTGTTGGGCGAACGCGAGTTCTATGGACGATGCTTTGCTGTCAATCCCCATGTGCTGATTCCCCGTCCTGAAACCGAGCATTTGGTGGAAGCCGTACTCAAACGCTTGCCGCCGCAAGGCCGTGTGTGGGACTTGGGGACGGGAAGCGGCGCCATTGCCGTAACCATCGCGCTTGAACGCGGTGATGCCGATGTTCGCGCATCCGACATCAGCGTCGGTGCTTTGGATACTGCCCGTCAAAATGCGGCCGAATTGGGCGCAAAAGTGGAGTTTGCGCAGGGTTCGTGGTTTGATACCGACAGGCCGTCTAAAGGCCGATACGATGTGATTGTTTCCAATCCGCCGTATATCGAGGATGGCGATGAACATTTGTCGCAAGGCGATTTGAGGTTTGAACCGCAAAACGCGCTGACTGACTTTTTAGACGGCCTCAGCCATATCCGCCACATTACCCAAGAAGCCCCTAAATACCTGAAAGCCAACGGCTGGCTGCTGTTTGAACACGGCTATGACCAAGGCGAAGCAGTGCGGAACATTATGCTTGAGAACGGTTTTGCCGAAGTGGCAACCGAACAGGATTTGGCAGGATTGGACAGGGTCACGCTGGGGCGTTTGCCTGCTTAGCGGGCATGGTTTGTCTGAATATAAAAAAGGGCGTGTCGATCACGCCCTTTTGGTTTTCTGTTTAGCTGTTCAGACGGCCTGATTTAACGCCAAGCAGCGACGAACTCCGCCCAATGTTGTTTTTCTTCGGCTTGTGCAGCCAGATAATGTTTGATGCGTTTGATTTCGACTTCGTATTCGTCGGCGTCGAGCGCGCCGCTCATCATGCGAAAGCGCATGTACATCAGGTAGGTGTTGGCGGCATCGGTTTCGCAATAGTCGCGGATGTCTTTCAGACGGCCTGCATGATAAGCGTCCCAAACCTTGCTGCCGTCCATGCCCAGTTTGCCGGGGAAGCCGCAGAGTTTGGCCATATCGTCCAAAGGCACGCTGGCACGCGGTTGGTAGAGGGCGAGCAAATCCATCAGGTCGCAATGGCGGGTGTGGTAGCGGCTGATGTAGTTGTTCCACTTAAAGTCGCGGCTGTCGCCAAAATCGCCGTCACCCATGTCCCAATAGCGGGCGGCGCTGATGCCGTGTATCAGGGCGCGGTAGTGGAGGACGGGCAGGTCGAAACCGCCGCCGTTCCAGCTGACGAGTTGCGGCGTATAGTTTTCGATGACCTCGAAGAACTTGGCAATCATGACTTCTTCGCTGTCTTCGGGATCTCCGATGGTGCTGACGCGGATTTTGTCTTGCCCCCAGCGCATACAGCAGGAGATGGCGACGACTTGGTGCAGATGGTGTTGCATAAAGTCGCTGCCGGTTTTGGCGCGGCGTTGCTGTTGGGCAAACAGGACGACTTCGTTGTCGGGCAAATCGGCAGGCAAATCGTAAAGCTGGCGGATGCCGTTTACGTCGGGAATGGTTTCAATGTCGAAGGCGAGTATCGGAGTCATGGCGTGATCGGGTTGGATAAGGAATGATGTCATTGTGGCATGACGGCGCAGATAAAAAAAGAGGCAATCCCCCACAGGATTGCCCCAATACCTCAAATCAGAGATTTACGCTTCACAAACAATACAGGCTTTCACCTGCGGCTTTACAGATGCAGCTCAACTCTGCATCGGTAAACTTTCATTTCGGGCATTGCACCGAAATCCTCTAAAATACCGCAATTTCTTGCAATATCAGAAAACTGCTTACAAAAGTATCTAAAACAGGCGAGGCCGTCTGAACGTTTTGTAATTTGATGTAGTGAAATTTACGCGAATTTTTACAGTTTGCCAAGTATTTTTTTCTGAAGGCTTGTTTCAGTATAAATTTCAGGTCTTGTCATATTTTTGCAATTATATTTCATAATTGTTCAAAAGTTAGATATTTATTTTATTTTTTTAAATTTTAATTTAATTTTATTTCATATTTTGAATGATTAAAATGTATTTTTTAGATGAACTATTTTGCAATATGTTGTTTTTAAAAGAAATTAAATTTAATATGTAAATAAAAAGAGTGTATTTGGACTGATATTTTTCATTTTAGAAAAAATATAGGGTTGTTTGAAAGTTTCAATCACGATGAAAAAAGTTGTTTTTAAAGCATTTAAAGCGGAATATTATTTGATTGTTTGAAGTCAAACATGAGTTTCGGTTTGATTCAATTAAAATGAAAAAGCGGCGAAAGAAGGATTTCGC
Organism: Neisseria sp. HMSC078H04; assembly: GCF_001838135.1. Taxonomy (NCBI): domain Bacteria; kingdom Pseudomonadati; phylum Pseudomonadota; class Betaproteobacteria; order Neisseriales; family Neisseriaceae; genus Neisseria; species Neisseria sp. HMSC078H04. Next base: position 318,954 of record NZ_KV835822.1, on the reverse strand, counting down.
CGCTTTTTGCATATTCAAATTGTAATTTAATGTAGTCAATAAAAGCTGTTTTCGCCTTCGGGACGGGTTTTGAAGCGTTTGTGCAGCCAGAAATATTGTTCGGGATGCTCGCGTACCCGCTTTTCGATGAAGTCGTTCATGCGCTGGGTGTTGGCTTCGACATTTTCGGTCGGGAAATTGTCCCAAGCCGGATAGAAGCGCAGGGTTACGGTATTGTCGGCTTCTCGTGTAGGAATGGCGGGAATGATCTTGGCTTTGGTCATGCCGGCGATACGGCTGAGGCCGGTAATCGTGGCCGTCTGAATGCCGAAGAAATTGACGAAAATGGAATCATTGCGGCCAAAGTCTTGGTCGGGCAGATAAAGAAAGGGCGCATCACTTTTGCGCAGGTGTTTGATGATGGCGCGCAGGCCTTCTGTGCGGCCGATCAGGAAAACATTGTTGTAGCGGTGGCGGCCTTTCAGGATCTGCTCGTCCAGGGCTTTGTTTTTTTGGTGCGAATACATGCTGGTCAGCGGCACATCCTGATTGAGTGTGTAAACCGCCATTTCAAATGCGGTAAAGTGCGGATAGAGGATGATGACTTTTTCGCCGGCGGCGAGGGCTTCGTCGAGATGGTGTTTGTCTTGATAGCGTACCAACGAGCGCAGCTTGTCCGCAGGCGCGTACCAGTAGAGGCCGTATTCGAGCATCAGCTTCGCCATGTGTTGGAAATGGCGTTTGAGCAGGGCAGTGCGCTGGCTGTCGTTTAGCTCGGGAAAGCATTTTTTGAGGTTTACCTCGCCGACTTTGCGGCGCGGTTTGACTGCGTAATAGGCGAGAATACCGATCGCGTCGGCAATCTTGTGCAACACGCAAAAAGGCAGCAGGCGGATGAGGTAGAGAAAAAGGAAGGCGGCTTTCATGAAGGCTCGCTGTATGTGGGCAAAGGGCTATTATAACCGAAAGGCCGTCTGAAAACGGGCTGGAACACGATTTCAGACGGCCTGAATGTCGGCTTACCATTGGAAACGGCCGCGTTTGACCTGCAGGCCGTCGGGGTTGAGTTGCGAAGCCAATCCGTGATTGCGCAGGGCGTGGGTGAGGGCGACGGCGAGTCCGTCGGCAGCATCGGCTTGCGGCGTACCTGAAAGTGCAAGCATTTGGACCACCATATGCTGCACCTGCTCTTTGGCGGCCTTGCCCTTGCCGACCACAGCCTGCTTGACCTGAAGCGCGGTGTATTCAAATACGGGCAAGTCGTGCATGACCAAAGCGGCAATCGCCGCACCGCGCGCCTGACCGAGCATTAACGTCGCGGCTGGATTGACGTTGACGAAGACTTGCTCGATGGCCGCTTGATGCGGCTGATAGTGGCGAATGATTTCATCGATATGGCGGACAATCACGGCGATGCGTTCGGAAAGCGACGCGCCGGTCGGCGTTTTGATACAGCCGGAAGCAACATAATGATGCTCGCGGCCGTGGACATCAATCACGCCGAAGCCGGTCACGCGGCTGCCGGGGTCGATGCCGAGAATGCGTGTGGGTTGGAACTGGGACATAGTGCGTGTTTAAAGTAATCGGTGTTTCAGGGCAGGCAGGCGCGTGCGCACGCTTTGCAGGCGCGCAGTATCCAAATCGGCACAAATCACGCCTTCGCCTTCCGGCAACGTCGCCAACACATCGCCCCAAGGGTCGATAATCATACTGTGGCCGAATGTGCGGCGGCCGCTTTCATGCAGTCCGCCTTGTGCTGATGCAATGACGTAGCATTGGTTTTCCACCGCACGGGCGCGCAGCAGCAATTCCCAATGCGCCTTGCCGGTCGTATAGGTAAACGCGGCCGGTAACAGCAAAACATCAAACGGCTGCTGGACGCGGAAAAACTCAGGAAAGCGCAAATCGTAGCAGACGCCGGCCGCCAGCGGAACATTGTCCACACTCAATTTCGGCACATCGTTGCCCGCCAGTATCGTATCGGTTTCAGCGTAGCGTTCGCCCAAACCGGAAAAGCCGAAAAGATGCATTTTGTGGTAAAGCCCGATTCGGTTGCCGTCGCGGTCATACACCAGCATCGTGTTCATCACCTTGCCAGCGTCTGGGCTTTGAAGCGGAACCGTACCGCCAAACAATACCACGCCGCATTCCCTTGCCGTTTCGCTTAAGGCCGTCTGAAAACGGGTGTGGCAGGTTTCGCCAACTCGTCCATCGTCCAAAGGCTCGGCAAATGCCAGCTTGTCCGTATCGTTTTTGCCCATCAGCGGCCAATATTCGGGCAGCAACACCCAATCCGCCCCTTGTTCGGCCGCCTCACGGACAAGGCGCTTCATGGTGGCAATATTGGTTTCTGGGTCGGTGGACGACACGATTTGCACAGCGGCGGCGCGTAAAGAGTGCATCATCAAAACTCCTATCAGATTTTGCAAGAATTGTAACTTGTTTACGCACAAGGCCGATACAATCGTCACACAATTCCTCTCCAAAAAAGGATAAACCATGAACTTAAAACTTCTCCTCACTGCCGCACTTTCTACCGCCGTACTCGCCGCACATGCCGACGTACAGCTTTACGGCAGCATCAAAAGCGGCATCGAAACCTCGCAAACCCGTTTCGGCGGCCAAACATACAGCCGAACTGCCGTTGCCGACCAAGGCAGCCACATCGGCTTGCGCGGCTCACATCCGATTGGCGGCGGAACGAATTTTATTTGGGAAGTCGAACAAGACACACCGGTCGGCAAAAGCGGCTCCATCCGCCAAGACTGGCGTGAACGTCGAGACAATTTTGGCCGTTAAAGGAAAGATTGGATAGTAAAAGGCCGTCTGAAAGATTTTCAGACGGCCTGTTTTTATAGTAAGGCCGATTGATTTAAAGAATACGCTTAAAGAGTGGCAATCAATAATATCTTAATATTTTCAAAATTTAACAGCTTTGTATAACTTATTGATTAATTAAGAGATTAATAAGAAATTTGTTGATTGATTAAAAAATCAGCATTGTCTTTACTTGAAAATTAATAAATTATCAAGTAAGGTTAAGTGCAAGCGGTTTTATCCGTGAGTTAAATATTAATCAATAAGATAGGATGGTATAACCATGAATGAAGATATTATCAAAGGAAAATGGGAGCAACTTAAAGGTAAAGCCAAAGAAAAATGGGGCGAGTTGACAAACGACGATTTGGACATCATCGAAGGCAAGCGCGATCAGTTGGCTGGTAAGCTCCAAGAGCGTTACGGTCGCACTAAAGATGAAGCTGAAAAAGAAATTGATGATTGGTTGAACAACTAAGACCGTTGAATTTCACCATAAACGGTCGTCTCTCCCTTGACCGTTTTTATATTAAACCGAAAGGAAAAAATCATGCTTCATTATTCGATCGTTTTCTTTATAATCGCTATTATTGCAGCTGTATTAGGTTTCGGTGGTATTGCAGGTAGTGCGGCAGGCATAGCCAAAATTTTATTTGCCGGTTTCTTGATCTTGTCGGTGATATCACTGATTTTTGGCAGGAAGAAATAATACCTGTAGACCAATAAGGTTGTATCAAGCCACCATTCCGTCAAATAGGCCGTCTGAAAAATCAGGATAACTGGTTTTCAGACGGCCTTTGTTCTTATAATAGCAATTTATTGTTTTCATGCACCCAGCAACGGAGTTTCCATGCAGTTTTCAGCATTCGGCGAAAAATTCACGCAACACAGCGGCATCCTGCAACTTATGGACGACCTCGGCGACGCGCTCAAAAGTGACAAACCCGTCAATATGCTTGGCGGCGGCAATCCGGCGAAGATTGCTGAAGTCAATGCGGTGTTCGCCGATGTGTTTTCCAAGTTGGCGGCGGAACACGCTGTTGAGAATATCGGCAATTATTCCAACCCGCAGGGCGATGCGGCGCTGATTGCGGCTTTGACGGAGTTTCTCAACCGTGAATACGGCTGGAACCTGACCGCCGACAATATTGCGCTGACCAATGGTTCGCAAAACGCGTTTTTTTATTTGTTCAACCTGTTTGGCGGCAAATTCAATCTTTCAGACGGCCAAACGGCTGAGAAAGCCATTTTGTTGCCGCTTGCGCCTGAATATATCGGTTATGCCGATGTGCATGTCGAGGGGCAGCATTTTATTTCGGTAAAACCGAAAATTGAAAATGTCGAACACGAAGGCGAAGCGGGATTTTTCAAATACCGCGTGGACTTTGACGCGCTGGAGAGCCTGCCTGAATTGAAAGAGGGCAAAATCGGCGCGATTTGCTGTTCGCGCCCGACCAACCCGACCGGCAATGTGTTGACCGACGGCGAGATGGCGCGTTTGGATGCGTTGGCGCAGGAGCACGGGATTCCGCTGATTATCGACAACGCTTACGGAATGCCGTTCCCGAATATTATTTACAGCGATGTGACGCTCAACTGGCACGAAAACATCATCCTCTGCTTCAGCCTTTCTAAAATCGGCCTGCCCGGCGTGCGTACCGGCATTATTGTCGCCGCGCCGGAAGTGGTCAAAGCCGTCAGCAGTTTGAATGCGATTGTGAACCTGTCGCCAACCCGTTTTGGCGCGGCGATTGCGGCTCCGCTGTTAAACGACGGCCGTCTGAAACAGCTGGCCGACCAAGTGATTCAGCCGTTTTACCGTCAGCAGGCGCAAACGGCGGTCTCCCTGCTCAAACGCGAATTGGGCGCGTATCCGTTGAAAATCCACAAGCCTGAAGGTGCGATTTTCTTGTGGCTTTGGTTTGAAAACCTGCCTGTTTCATCGCAAACCTTGTACGAAATGCTCAAAGCCGAAGGCACGCTGATTATTCCGGGCGAGCATTTCTTTGTCGGCATCGATACGCAAGACTATCCGCACGCGCACGAGTGCATCCGCATGAGCATTGCGCAGGACGCGGAAACGCTGGAAAAAGGCATTGCCGCAATCGGTCGTGTGGTGCGCGGTTTGTACGATAAAAAATAAATGCTGTGAATAGGCAAAGGCCGTCTGAAACCTGAACAATCGGGTTTCCGACGGCCTTTTTGTCGGATTTAGATATGGTGGATAACCAGTTTTTTACCCTCGTAATCGAGGACGTTGACGTCCATATCGAATAGGGTTTTGATGTTTTCCGCGGTAAAAATATCGTTAGGCTTGCCCTGCATGGCGACTTGGCCGTTTTTCATGGCGACGACGTAATCGGCGTAGGCGGCGGCCTGGTTGATGTCGTGCAGTACGACGACGGTGGTGCGCTTGTGTTCGTCGGTCAGCCGGCGCAGGATCTGCATGAGGGAGCGGGCATGATACATGTCGAGGTTGTTCAGCGGTTCGTCGAGTAAAACGTAGTCGGTGCGCTGACAGAACACCATGGCAATCATGGCGCGTTGGCGTTGGCCG